>JAFXBE010000098.1 GCA_017516765.1 Clostridia bacterium
AGCGGCGTGTACGGTGGTTTCGGAACCCTTGCGTAGCAAGGGGTTCCTATCGCCGTTTGCCGCCCGGGGAGCCGTAGGCTCCTAGGCAAACGGTGCAAAAGTCGTCAAAAAAGCCGCCGCAGGCGTGTTTTTTGACGAGCAGAGCCCTCTGCACCCATGGTGCGGAGGGCTTTCTGCATCCCTTGGACAGTCTCCCCGCAGCCACGCACAGAGGCAAAGCAGATCGAACCATGTCGAAACAGTGAATTTTCCTTCGGAACTTTTGTTTTTGGGCGTTTTTATGCTATAATGCATGTTGAGCAGCTGTACGCTCCCCGGCAGAAGGCCGCCGGGCTTTATCGCAAACAGGAGGTCGAAACAATGTTTGGCAAAGCAATGAATCGCTATTACTACGGCAAAAGCGGTCAGGGCGATTTTAACCGGGACGATCTGCCCACCAACCGGTGGCAGCTGTTCTGGGAAATGCTTCGGGTGCGTTTGTCCGCTCTGGTGCGCCTGAATCTGATGTATGTGGTCTGCTGGCTGCCCGCGATCATCGTGATCGGTCGGTTCTGCGCCATGGGCGTCAGCGCGCTGCAGAGCCTGAGCGCCATCCAGACCCAGGTGGATGCCGGCGAAGCCACCATCGAATACTTTACCGAGCAGGTGGCTGTCTTCGGCAATGCCCTGCACTCCATTCTCTTCCAGACCCTGCTGCTGCTGATCCCCACCATCGCCATCACCGGCCCTTTCACCGCCGGTATCAGCTACGTGACCCGCAACTGGGCGCGGGATGAGCACGCCTTTATCTGGAGCGACTTTATCGATGCCGTCAAGGCCAACTGGAAGCAGGCGCTCATCACCTCCGTCATCACCGGCGTGATGCCCACCGTGGTCTATGTCTGCAACGCCTACTACGGCGGCATGGTGGCGAACAATGTTTTGTTCATCATTCCCCAGGTGCTGTGCTGGCTGGTGGGGCTCATCTGGTGCCTGATGCTCATCTACATCTACCCCGTCATGGTCACCTACGACCTGTCCTACAAGGGCGTGCTGCGCAACGCCGCTCTGCTGGCCATTGCCCGTCTGCCCTTCAGCGTGGCGGTGCGGCTGGGCAGCATCATCCCCGCAGCCATCGCCTGCCTGATGATCTACCTGCTTACCCAGTACACCTTCGTGATCCTGCTGGTACTGTGCGCCTACTACCTGCTCATCGGCTTCGGTCTGAGCCGGTTCATCACCGCCAGCTACACCAATGCTGTGTTTGATAAGTACATCAATCCTCAGATCGAGGGCGCAAAGGTGAACCAGGGTCTGTATAACGAAGACGAGGACGATCTCGCCGACGAGACCGGCGAAGCCGACGAAAGCACGGAAGAATAAATGCCTGACCCCCGCTTTGGGCATCCTTAGATGCAAAAGCAGAAAGGGGGGAACGCTCCGTGAACGGAAAGGATCCGCTCATGACCGGCGCGGTGCGCCGCTGCGCCGCCGCACGCCTGACCGCACAGCAGAAGCGCAAGTACGAGATCGCCGCCGAGCTGGGGCTTCTGGACAAAGTCCGCGCCGTTGGCTGGGCCGGGCTTACCGCCAAGGAAACAGGCCGCATCGGCGGCATGATGCACAAACACGCACGCAAAGGAGACTAACATGTACGCAGCATTTGCATCCGTATACGACCGCCTCATGGCGGACGTGGATTATACCGCATGGGCTGCCTTCTACCATGCGCTGATGGAGCGTTACGGCATCCCCCGGGGCAAGGTGTGCGAATGCGCCTGCGGCACCGGCAGCCTGACCATCCCTCTGGCCAAGCTGGGCTACCAGATGACCGGTGTGGATCTGTCTGCCGACATGCTCTTCGAAGCCGCCCAGAAGGCGCGCCGGGAGGGCATCGGCATTCCCTTCGTCAAGCAGGATATGCGCATGCTCAATCTGCACCGGCACATGGATGCGGTGCTGTGCACCAATGACGGCATCAACTACCTCAAGGACGGCGAAGAGCTGACCCAGTTCTTCACCCGCGCCTACGAGACCTTGCGGGAGGGCGGTGTGCTGATCATGGATCTGAGCACCCCCTACAAGCTGCGCAATGTGCTGGGCGACCACTTTATCGGCGACGAGACCGAGGATATCGCCTACCTGTGGCAGAACCGCTACCATCTCCAGCAGCGGTATGTGGAGCTGAATCTGGCCATCTTCGTGCGCCAGCAGGACGAGACCTACACCCGCATCGGGGAGTACCAGAAGCAGTACGAGCACGAAGCCGCCGAGATCTTTGATCTGCTCAAGACCATCGGGTTTGAGCGCATCGGGCTGTTCGGCGACAAGCGGATGGAGCAGCCCCGGGATGAGGAAAACCGGTGGTTCATCACCGCCCGCAAGCCGGTGATTCCCAAGGAATAAAGGTTGGATTTTTTCCCTTGCAGGGAAGGGCTTTTGAAGCGAATGTTGGAGGCTCCCCTGCCGGGGGAGCCTTTTTACAGGGGTTCGCTGCGCACCCTCAACAAGGCTCCCCTGTGCAAGGGGAGGTGGCAGCCCGTAGGGCTGACGGAAGGGTTGTACTTGGCTATAACACCCAAGCCGGGTTTCGCTGCGCTGGCGTGTATCAGATACCCGCAGGTCCACTGCGTGGAACTGGGTGGGGCTGCGCGCCCTGCCTGCCAGTGAGCCTCCCTTGTGCAAAGGGAGGTGGCACGGCTTTGCCGTGACGGAGGGATTGTGCTTGGCGGTAAAACCCAAGCCGGTTTCGCTGCGCTGGCGTGTATCAGCTACCCGCAGAACCGCTGCGAGGAACAGGGTGGGGCTGCGCGCCCCACACCCGCGGTCACTCTTTTATGAAAAGAGTGACCAGA
>JAFXBE010000099.1 GCA_017516765.1 Clostridia bacterium
TGTGCAAAGGGAGCTGCCCCGTAGGGGCTGAGGGATTGTACTTGGCGAGGGATGTTACGTACAACCCTTCCGTCTGCCCTTCGGGCAGCCAGCCTACGGCCCGCAACCTCAGTCGGCGTGCAGCCCACTAACCGTGGTCTGCACTTGCTTCGGTTGACGACTGCGGGTCGCTAACGCCTTCGGCGTTGTGCGCACTGCGCACGCGCTTCCCGACCTCGCCCTCCTAACGGAAGGAGCCTTCTCAATAGACTGCCCCCCAACCCCGCACCCAAGTCCCACGAACCGGGGGCGCCCCCGCAGAGCCGTAGGCTCGAGGAGGCGACCAAGCAAGCGCCCGGGGCAGGGTTGGGGCCCCTGCCCCATTAGGGCGCGGAACTTTTGTCCACTATGAGCGCGGACACCCCTCAGGCCGTTGCCTGCGCAACGGCCCGAGGGGTGGACGTGCAGCGCAAGGAGTGTACCCATGAAAGTAACCCTCGGCTCCATCCGCCGCGCAGACGAGCATTTCGGCATGATCCAGCCCGGCGACCGCATCGGTATCGGCGTCAGCGGCGGCAAGGACAGCCTGCTGCTGCTCCATGCGCTGGCGCTGTACCGGCATGTGCGCCACTGGGATTTTTCCATCCACGCCATCATGTTGACCACCGGCAAGGAAAAGCCCGACACCGGCGTTATCGAAAAGCTCTGCGCCGATCTGGATGTGCCCCTTACCGTGCGCCATACCGATCTGTACGAGATCCTGTTCGAGATCCGCAAGGATCCCCATCCCTGCGCCCTGTGCGCCAAGATGCGCCGCGCCATGCTCTGCGATATGTGCAAGGATCTGGGTCTGAACAAGCTGGCGTTGGGGCACCACCGGGAGGATGCGCTGGAGACCTTCCTTCTGAGCCTTGTGTACGAAGGGCGGCTGCATGTGTTCCATCCCAACAGCTACCTGAGCCGCTCCGACCTGTGGGTGATCCGCCCCATGATCTTCCTGCCCGAGAAGCATGTCATCCACATGCAGAAGGAGCTGGATCTGCCCGTGCTCAAAAACCCCTGCCCGGCGGACGGCTACACCAAGCGGCAGGAGATGAAGGAACTTCTGGCAGAGCTGACCAAACGCTACCCCACCCTGAAGGACAGCATGCTTTCCGCCCTGAAGAACGAAGCCCAGTACAGCCTGTGGAACATGGCTCCCGTCCCCGCCAACAGCCCCTTCCCTGCGAAAGGAGAGAACGATCCGTGCGAAACCTTGCAAGACTGATCCTGACGGCGATTCTGCTGCTGTCCCTGCTGCTGGCGGCAGGCACGGCCAGAGCAGAGGTCTATTACAAAAAGGAGCCTCCCGCCGACTGGGCGGAGAAGGACATCTTCAAGCTGACCGTGTTTGATGTGAACGAGGGCGACGCCATGCTGCTGGAATGCGGCGGCGAGATCATGATGATCGACGGCGGCCCCGACCCCCACCGGGAAAAGCTGAAGACCGCGCTGGAGGAGCGGGGCTACACCCATTTCAAGTATTTCCTCTCCACCCATTTCCATGATGATCACATCAACGGTCTTTACCACCTGATGACCTACGGCTTTACCGCCGATGAGTTCCTGCATTCCTACAACGACCGGGCCGCCGTGACCAACGAGCTGCACGGGCGCGCCATCCGCCAGTGCGAAAAGAGCGGTATCCCCACCCGCAAGATCGATGAGGGCGATGTGCTCACCCTCGGCGGCGCCACCATGAACGTGCACCGCCATGCGGATGTGGATAACGCCAACGGTCGCTCGCTGGTGCTCAAGCTCACCTTCGGGGAAAGCACCGTCCTGTTCTGCGCCGATATTATCGGCGTTACCCAGGAGTACTATACCGCCACCCTGTCCCCCGAAGAGCTGAAGGCGGATCTGCTCAAGGTGCCCCACCACGGCATCACCGCCGTCAACAGCGATTTCCTCACCGCGGTGGATCCCGCCATGGCGGTGGTGCCCAACACTGCCAAGAACGGCGCAAAGGCGAAGCGGCAGCTGGATCGCCGGGAGATCCCGACCCTGTACTCCGGCGACGGCACCGTGTATTTCGCCACCGACGGTACCGACTGGTACATGTGGCAGACCAAGGGCAAGTTCTGATGAAACACGATACCCGCAACGCCGCGCAGCCTTCCCGGCTGCGCGGCGTTTGGATTTTGCTGCGGATCGGTGCCGCGCAGCCTGCGCCCGGGGCGGTCTTCCTCCCGCAATTGCCCGAATATTGCTCAGAAACGCACAAACCTTCTTGTAATTTTTCCAATTTGATAGTATAGTGCATGTGTCGGTTCTGCGCCGACCTGCTATTAGCGTATTGCAAGGAGGATATTCCCTATGATCGCTTGGAAGAACATGGACACGCTCGCGTCCTATCAGAATCTGAAGAATACAAAGCCCGTGGATCTGGCTGCCGCCATGAGCGGCGAAGCCGGCGCACAGCGGGTCAAGACCTGCACCGTGCCCATGGGCGCGGAACTGGATTTCAACTACGCCGCCCGTCCCGTGGATGCCGACATCCTCGCCGCGCTGGCTGCCTTTGCCAAGGAAGCACAGCTCACCGAGAAGTTCGCCGCCCTCTACAACGGCGAAGTGATCAACACCGGCGAAAAGCGCATGGTGCTCCACCACCTGACCCGCGGTCAGCTGGGCGATGCCGTTGTCGCCGACGGCGTTGACAAGCGCGCTTTCTATCTGGAGCAGCAGAAGAAGATCGCCGCGCTGGCTGCCAAGGTGCACGCCGGCGAGATCACCAACGCTGCGGGCGAAAAGTTCACCACCGTGGTGCAGATCGGCATCGGCGGCAGCGATCTGGGCCCCCGCGCCATGTACCTCGCGCTGGAAAACTGGGCGAAGGTGAACAATACCTTCAAGATGAAGGCCGAGTTCATCAGCAATGTGGACCCCGACGACGCCGCAGGCGTGCTCGCCAAGATCGACGTTGCCCACTCCATCTTCGTGCTGGTTTCCAAGAGCGGCACCACTTTGGAGACCCTCACCAACGAATCCTTCGTGAAGGATGCCCTCGTCAAGGCGGGTCTGAATCCCTCCGATCACATGATCGCCGTTACCAGCGAGACATCCCCCCTCGCCAAGAGCGCAGACTATCTGGCTGCCTTCTTTATGGATGATTACATCGGCGGCCGCTACTCCTCCACCTCTGCCGTGGGCGGCGCGGTGCTGTCCCTCGCCTTCGGTCCCGAAGTGTTCGAACGCTTCCTGAGCGGCGCAGGCGAAGCCGATGCCCTCGCCAAGAACGAGGATCTGCTCAAGAACCCCGCCATGCTGGATGCCATGATCGGTCTCTATGAGCGCAACGTGCTGGGCTACCCCACCACCGCCGTGCTGCCCTACTCTCAGGCCATGAGCCGCTTCCCCGCTCACCTGCAGCAGCTGGATATGGAATCCAACGGCAAGTCCGTCAACCGCTTCGGCGAGCCTGTTGATTACCTCACCGGCCCCGTCATCTTCGGCGAGCCCGGCACCAACGGTCAGCACTCCTTCTATCAGCTGCTCCATCAGGGCACCGATATCATCCCCCTGCAGTTCGTGGGCTTCCGCAACAGCCAGATGGCCACCGACGTGGTCATTCAGGGCACCACCAGCCAGCAGAAGCTGTGCGCCAACGTGGCCGCCCAGATCATCGCCTTCGCCTGCGGCAAGCAGGACGACAACCGCAACAAGTACTTCGCAGGCGGCCGTCCCAGCAGCATCATCATCGGCAAGCAGCTTACCCCCGAAGCCCTCGGCGCGCTGCTGGCCCACTATGAAAACAAGGTGATGTTCCAAGGCTTCGCCTGGAACCTGAACAGCTTCGACCAGGAAGGCGTGCAGCTGGGCAAGGTGCTGGCGACCCGCGTCCTCAAGGGCGAAACCGACGGCGCACTCAAGGTCTACAGCGATCTGCTGGGGATCTGACTGGGTGCTTCGCAGACCAAAGGGCGCTGCCCTTTGGAAACCCGCTTAAGGGGCAATGCCCCTTAAGAATCCCGCTTTCTGCGTCTGCTTCGCAGCCGCAGGGGATGTGATTTTGGATATTGACCTCCGTGGGCGTTTGTCTGCGGAGGTTTTTGGTTGTTGGGGGGAACGCAAATGGGACAGCCAACCCAAAAGGCTCCTTCCGAAGGTGGCGACGGAGGGTGCCTTACATGCCACCCCAAAACGCTAAACCCGCCGATACAGCCGGATCACAGTTTTTCCCTGCCGCGATGCCAACTGCTCAAATTGGGCTGCGCTTCCGCAGGCATGGGCAACATAGGTGATCACATAGTCGCTGCTCTGGATCATCCACCGGTTGCGCCGGGAAATGGCAAAACGGGGCGGAACCTGCTCGATCCCCTCCGGAAGCAGGGTGTTCTGCCATGGGATATCCTCCCCGATGGAGGCAGACAGATACGCAAGCACAACATAATAGCGGATCTGCGGTTGCTCTGCGCTGATCTCCCGAAGGATCCCTGCCGCCATCCGGTCAAAGGCTCCCTGATGCCCCACATAGAAGGTGGTCACCCCCTGCTCCCGGATCAGGGACAGGATCGCATCTCGCAAAAGCGGGCGCAGGGAAGCAGGGCTGTCATGATGACCGAAGAACGTGCATGCGTGCATGTGGCTCACCTCTGGATATTACCTGTATATGGGTAATATCCTATCCTTGGTTTTGTATGTTGTTACCCGTATATGGGTAATACTTCCATTTTCTCTTGCTATCATCGAAATAACCCGGATTTGGGTAATGATTGCATTGAGGGGTGGATGGATATGGATTATTCAAGTATCCATGTCGAACGCATCCGCTCCTTGTGCAAAAAGCGGGGCATATCCATCAACAGGCTGGCGACCATGAGCGGCGTAAAGCAATCCACGCTGGATAATATCGTGCGGGGGCAGACGAAGAACCCGCGGGTAAAGACGCTGCATAAGCTGGCGATCGCGCTGAACATGACGCTGGCAGAGCTGCTGGATTTTCCCGCCCTGAACGACTATTCCTTCGATGATGATACAGACGATTAGCAACCAAAGCCATACACCCCCGGCATAAGCCGGACGTATGGCTTTTTATATGGCAAGGTAAGCGATCCGAAAGGCTCTTTCTTTCCCTGCTGAGGGCAAAAGATTACCGTCTCCAACGCCTTGCAAATACCCCTACCATCAGGCACTACGTGCCAGCTTCCTCCCCCGCTGGGGGAAGAAGCCTTTGGGGGTGGGTGTTTTCCTTGGGGACAGGCAACAAAAAGGCTCCTTCTGTAAGAGGGAGCTGTCGCCGTCTGGCGACTGAGGGTGTTTGGAGCGGGGTGGCTACCGACATCGGCTTGGCTACCACACCAGCAAAAGATTACCGTCCCCCACGCCTTGCAAATACCCCTACCATCAGTCAGGCTACGCCTGACAGCTTCCTCCCCCGCTGGGGGAAGAAGCCTTTTGGGGGTGGGGGTTCCAGCCGATCGACAGCAAAGCCAATGGTAACGTTTTGTTTTCTTGGGTGGCGGCGTTTGCCAACTCGGGGTTCGGGATGCAGCGAAACCAACTTCAGCAGCCAGCAGCCGGCCCGCACCGCGACGATAGAGAGCGACGTCAAATCCCTGTGCCCTTTTTCGGGGCGGCATAGAGGGCGCACCGTGTGACAGCCAAGACGGCGTATTGTGTCCAGTAACTATAACAGCAGGTGATTGCGCCCGCCGCCCCGAAAA
>JAFXBE010000007.1 GCA_017516765.1 Clostridia bacterium
GGAGCCTACGGCTCCCCGGGCGGCAAACGGCGATAGGAATCCCTTGCTACGCAAGGGTTCCGTTTCCGCCGCACATGTCGCCGGAAACGGATTGGCAGTCAGAGGGCTGCGGCCCTCCAACACCTCTGGAGTTTGTCAGCAATTTGAGCAGCAAGCCAAAGCTTGCTGCTTTTTGTATGGCTGCATTCCGTTATGCCGCCGCAAAACCTGTGCGGGGCGATTATCTCCCGTCTCCCCAAACCGTGATCCGCTCCGCCAGCGTGTTCACCAGCCCAAGCAGGCTGCGCAGCAGGCGACTCATCTGCTCTGCCTGCTGCCGAAGCTGACCGATGGCGGCTTCGGCAGGGCTTCTGCCGCTTACCGGTACGGTGATGGGTTCCGATAC
Source organism: Clostridia bacterium (assembly GCA_017516765.1). GTDB lineage: Bacteria > Bacillota > Clostridia > Christensenellales > Aristaeellaceae > Limiplasma. The sequence goes on from JAFXBE010000007.1 coordinate 386, forward strand.
CGCCAGCACCCTGCCGCTGTGCGTACGGCTGCCGGCGCAGCAGCAGCCCGCCTTCCTGCCGCAACGATCCCCGCCGCCCGGAGCATCATCCTCACTGCCCGCCGCAGCTGACAGGCTCCCGGCACCAACAGCCGTAACCCTGCCATCCGAAGCATCATCCCCGCTGCCCGCCGCATCCCCATCGACAGAAGCACCCGGTTCACCGCCTGCAACCTCCCCGTCGACAGTCACACCCACGTCGTTCGAAAGCTCCGATGCACTGCCGGTCGCAGCCGACGCATCCCCGTCAACAGCCACCCTTCCATCGCCCGAAGCATCATCCCCACTGCCCGCCGCAGCCCCGCTGACCGGCAGCACCGCCTCCGGTACCGTTCCGTCGGCGGTATCGGCGGCCCAGCAGATCCGACCCCCGGCAGGGGCAGCTTGGGCGGGCGGCAGTAGTACCCCCGCTTCCGATCCATCCTGCGTCCTATCCGACGCCGCCAGCGTGTGCCGCACCGCCATGGCCTCCAGCAACGCCACGCCTGCTGCCGGTGCATTGCCGATGGGCTGTATGGCGGGCAGCCCGCGGATGGAAAGCGTCAGCACCCCTGACAGCTGCTTCGCCACTGCCTGCTGTTCCCAATGCAGTCTGCGGTTGCGTGCCTGTACACTTTCCAGCTCTCCGGTCAGCAGCCGGTTCTCCTTCTGCACGGCGCGCAGCTCGGCCTTCAGATTGCTCAGCTGCTGCACCCGGTCTGCGATCTGTACCGATTGTTTCGCATTCCCCACCGCCATTACGCCGGAGATCATCAGCATCACCGCCAGCAGGAAAACCATCAGGATCAACAGTTGCTTCATAAACATACGCCTCCGGGTGTTGGTGGCGCGTACCGCGCCGGGGCGCAAAAAACGCTCCCGGCAGTATTCTTCGCCGGAAGCGTACGGGTTATGCAGATTGGTTTACGGGGTCAGGGGCTCTTCCACCTTCTCCACAGGGTCGGGCAGGGGCGGCAGCTCCCGGATGTCCGAAAGCCCGAAATGCTCCAGAAACTTGTCCGTGGTCACATACAGGATGGGGCGTCCCAGGGCCTCCTTGCGCCCCGCCTCCTGGATCAGTCCCTTTGCCAGCAGGGCTTGGATGGAATAGTCGCACTTTACGCCGCGCACCTGCTCCACCTCGCCCTTGGTGGCGGGCTGGCGGTAGGCGATCACGGCAAGGGTCTCCATCACGGTCTGGCTCAGGCTCTGCCGCTGTACGGGCTGCAAAAGCCGCTCCACATAGGCGGCGTATTCGGGGCGGGTCTCCATGCGCACATGGTCGCCGTACCGCTTCAGGGTAACACCCCGGCGGTTCAGATCGTATTGCCGCTGCATTTCCTCCACGGCATGCATGGTCTCCATCTCGCTCAGCTCCAGCGCGCCCGCCAGATCGCCGATGCTCACCGGCTCGCCCGCCACAAACAGGATGGCTTCGATAATATTGCAGATATCAGGCTTCTCCATCTGCTTCTCTCCTTCCCGGCACAAGGGTGATGCGCCGGAACATATCCTTCTGGCGTACGTGTACCTTGCCCAGCTTCAGCATTTCCAGCACCGCCATAAACAGGGTCACCACCTCTTCCTTGGAGGGGTGGTCGGTAAAGAGGTCTTCAAAATCGATGCGCCCTTCCCGCAGACGGCTTTCGATGGCCTCCATGCAGCCCTCCACGGTAAAGCTGTCCCGGCGGATGTCCCGCAGCCGGAACACCGCCTCCCGGGGCTGGGCGGGGGTGCGTTGCCCGATGCGCTTCAAGGCCTGCCAGAGGGCTTCCAGCGTCAGGTTGTCCAATTGCACCTCCTGGGGCGGCAGGGGATATTCCTCCGGCAGCTTGCCGAAGATCTGGCGCGCGCTTTTTTCAAACTCCGCCATCTGCCGGGTGCTTTCCTTGAACTGCCTGTAGGCGATCAAACGCTGGATCAGCGCCTGCTCGGGATCCTCCTCCTCGGTCTTGGGGGGCTTGGGCAGAAGGCTCCGGCTTTTGATCTCCACCAGCAATGCAGCCATGGCAATAAACTCGCTGGCCTCGTCCATATCGTAGTCGGGTGCGTTGCGAACGATCTCGATATACTGCTCCGTGATCTGGCTGATGAAGATATCCTTCAGGTCGATCTTGGCCTTGCCCACCAGATGCAACAGCAGATCCAGAGGCCCGTCGAACTGTTTCAATCGTACATGTACCGCCATTTACGCCTTCCCTACCATCAGCAAGAAAAGATTCAGCACCGCATCCCCCACGGCATTGTTCAGGAAACCCAGAATATTGCCCAGCACACCGGTAAAGCACACCACCATCAGCACCATCTGAGCGATCTGGAAAGCCTGCCCGTTCAGGGACAGCCTGCCGCCCAGCAGAATGTCGTTGAAGATGTGGAAACCGTCCAGCGGGGGAAAGGGCATCAGGTTGAAGATAGCCAGCGCAAGGTTCATGTAGGCAAACAGCAGCAGAAAACGCTGGATGTACTGTACCCAGGGGTGCAGCATCGCCCACTGGTATTCTGCGCCCAGACCGCTGTTCAAAACCGCATAGCCGATGCCGTCGGAGGCGAGGAAAGCCCGTGCGCCGCCGTTGGCTGCGATCACCTCAGGCCGCCACAGAAGCCCGTTCAGCCCCACAGCCAAAGCCAGCGAGAGAACGAACAGTGTAAAGTTGACGGTAATACCGGCAATGCTGACCAGGAAATCATCCCGGCGGTAGTTGGAGAAATTGCGGGGGTTCACCGGTACGGGCTTGGCCCAGCCGAAGCCTGCGAACACCATCAGTACGGTGCCCACAGGATCCAGATGCTTCAGCGGGTTCAGGGTAATGCGCCCCAGCATTCTGGCGGTGGGGTCGCCGCAGCGGTCCGCCACATAGGCATGCCCCACCTCGTGCAGCACCAGCGAAGCAAGAATGGCAACGGCATAGTACAGCGTATAAACGATAAAGCCCAGAGGATCGGTGGTAAGCCAGCTCCAGTAGGATTGCAGACGGTTCAGAATACCCAAGGCAGAAAACCTCCTTTGCTCGAAAAACAGGGGGTGAAACGGTCGGATCGGTAACGCTGCCGCTGTGCTGCGGCAGCCCGGACCCTCCGGCAGAAAATACAGAGGGTAAAGAATATTATAATCCCCGGGGCTGAAAAGTGCAACCGCACCCGCCTGTATGGTTTGACATTCCCTGCCCACGGGTGTTATCATTGCTATATCAAAAAACGGCGCATCCCCCTGCCTTCGCACAGCCCTATATCCCACACAGGGGGCAATGCACCCTCGCCGGGTCGGCGACTCTGCATCCGGCAAGAAAAAAGGAGAGACAGCAACATGGAAAACTTTGAGTTTTATTCCCCTGCAAGGCTCATCTTCGGCAAGGGCACCGAGAATACCATCGGTCAGCAACTCAAGCCCTATGCAAAGAAAGTATTGCTCCACTACGGCGGCGGAAGCATCAAGAAGACCGGTCTGTACGACCGTGTGGTGGCCTCCCTCAACGAGGCGGGCGTTGCCTTTGTGGAGCTGGGCGGCGTGCAGCCCAACCCCCGCCTCAAGCTGGCGCAGGAAGGCATCGACCTGTGCCGCCGGGAAAACGTTGATCTGATCCTTGCCGTGGGCGGCGGCAGCGTCATTGACTCTGCCAAGTGCATCGCCATGGGCGTTTGCTACGACGGCGATGTGTGGGATATGTACCAGCAGGGCAAAGCCATCGAGAAGGCGCTGCCGGTGGCGGTCATCCTCACCATTCCCGCAGCGGGCAGCGAAGCCAGCGGCGATACGGTCATCACCAACGAAGACAAGGCGCTCAAGTACGGCTACGGCAGCCCCAAACTGCGCCCCCTGATGAGCGTGATGAACCCCGAGCTGTTCTACACCCTGCCCAAGAATCAGGTGGCCAACGGCGTTACCGATATGATGAGCCATGTTTTTGAGCGTTATTTCACCAACACCAAAAGCGTGGAGCTGACCGACGGTCTGTGCGAGACCGTGCTGCGCACCATCATGCACAACGCCCCCCGCGTGCTGAAGAACGCCGAGGACTACGACGCGTGGTGCGAGATCGGCTTTGCCGGTACCGTTGCCCACAACGGTCTGGTGGGCTGCGGACGCGCACAGGACTGGGGCTGCCACAACATGGAGCACGAGCTGAGCGCCATCTACGATGTGGCGCACGGCGCAGGTCTGGCAGTGCTCACCCCCGCGTGGATGACCTATGTCTGGAAGGATAACCCCGAAATGTTTGTTCAGTTTGCTGTTAAGGTAATGGGTGTGGACGGTTCCTACCGGGAGCCGGAAGCCATTATCACCGAGGGCATCGAAAAGCTGCGCGCCTTCTTCACTGCCATCGGTCAGCCCGCCACCCTCACCGAACTGGGCATCGGCGAGGACCGTCTGGAGGAAATGGCCCGCAAAGCCACCCACGAGTGCTTCGGCAAAGAGCAGCCCATCGGCGGTCTGAAGAAACTGTACTGGCAGGATGTGCTTGCCATCTACAAGCTGGCGCTGTAAAACCGTGAAACACGAAAAAACAGAGCTTTTTGAAACAATGTCCGTACCCCGCGCAGTATGGACGCTGGCAGTGCCCACCATTCTGTCCTCTCTGGTGATGGTGCTGTACAATCTGGCTGATACCTACTTCGTAGGTATGCTGAACGATCCTTTGCAGAATGCAGCCGTTACGCTGGCAGGGCCTGTGCTGTTGGCCTTCAACGCCATTAACAATCTTTTTGGCGTGGGCGCTTCCAGCGTAATGAGCCGTGCTCTTGGGGTTAAGGATCATGAAACGGTTCGCCGGGCATCCGCCTTTGGTTTTTACTGTGCGTTGCTCAGCGGTCTGTTGTTTTCCCTGCTGGTGGGGCTGCTGAACGCTCCGCTGCTTACCCTGCTGGGCGCAAAGGGGGATACCCTTGCCCCCACCGCCGAATACCTCCGGTGGACTGCGCTGTACGGCGCAGTGCCCTCCATTCTGAATGTGGTCATGGCATACCTGTTCCGCTCGGAGGGGGCAACGCTCCATGCCTCCATCGGCACCATGAGCGGCTGTCTGCTCAACATCATCCTTGACCCCATTTGCATTCTGGGGCTTGGCATGGGGGCGGCAGGCGCCGGTCTTGCCACCTTCCTGAGCAATTGCTTTGCCTGCGCATACTTCTTTGTGCTCATTGCGCTGCGCAGGGACAAAACGCTGGTGTGCGTCAGCCCCAAAGCGTTCCGACCCCGCAAAAAGCTGGTGCTGGATGTGCTGGGGGTGGGCGTGCCCGCCTCGGTTCAGAACCTGCTCAACGTTACGGGCATGACGGTAATGACCAACGCGATCGCAGCCTTCGGGGCGGAGGCGGTGGCAGCCATGGGAATCGCCCAGAAGACCACCATGATCCCGTGCTACATTGCAATGGGCGTATCTCAGGGCGTTATGCCGCTGATCGGCTACAATTTCGCTGCCCGCAACGCCCGTCGTATGCGGGATGCCACTGTGTATACCACAAAGGCTTCCCAGCTGATCATGCTGGTTATGACAGCGCTCTACCTGCTCTTTGCCCCGCAGATCGTGAGCATGTTCATGCAAAATGAGCAGATCATCGAATACGGCGCAGCCTTCATGCGCGGGCTCAGCCTTGCCCAGCCCTTCCTTTGTATGGACTTTATGGCGGTCGGCGTGTTTCAGGCCTGTGGTATGGGCAGCCGCGCGCTGCTGTTTGCTTTCCTGCGCAAGATCGCGCTGGAGATCCCCGCCCTGCTGCTGCTCAACAAGCTCTTTCCCATGTACGGTCTGGCCTACGCCCAGCTCTGCGCCGAGGTGGTGCTGGCTGCTGCTGCCGTCCTGTTCCTGCTCCGCATCTTTCGGGATGCCCGGCGCATGGAAGCGGAAGCCTCTGTACAGCAGGCTGCCCTGCGGGAGGAATAGTTGGTTCTGTGGAGTAATAAGCGAGCTCTTTCCCTGCCGTGTGTGCGGCAGGGTTTTTGTATACAGATTTGGATCTTGGTCGCTTTGCCCTCCGGATAGCTGGGTCGAAACCGCTTTTGGTGACAAAAAACGGGCTGCTGCAAGCACGTGCTTGCAGCAGCCCCACAGGGGGTTTTGAAAATATCTCAGTGCTTCAGCAGCCCCAGCGCGATAACCTCCGTCAGGGGTTCGCCCTCGGCAGCGGGTTCTGCGTCCATGGGGCCCTGATGGTACACGGTAACGGTGTCGCCGTTGTCCCAGTTGATCCAGTCGTCAGCCACAGCTCCCTCAGCGGGCAGAGCAGGGGTGGGCAGCTCCTCGGTATTCTCCTCGGCAGGCACGCCCGCATCGGCATCGCCCTCAGCGGGCAGAGCGGGGGTGGGCAGCTCCTCGGTGTTCTCCTCGGCAGGCACGCCCGCATCGGCATCGCCCTCGGCGGGCAGAGCAGGGGTGGGCAGCTCCTCGGTATTCTCCTCGGCAGGCACGCCTGCATCGGCAGCCTCACCACTCACGACTTCCTCCACCAGAGCTTCCGCAGAAGCGATGGCCTCATCCACAGACACGGTATCTTCGGTCAGCTGGGTTTCCTCTTCGGGCAGAAGACCCACAAACATGCTGTCGCTGGTCAGTACGCGGTAGGCATTGCCGTTCTCGTCGGTCAGGGTAAAGCCTGCACCGTCCTTTTCGCTGATCACGCCGGTCAGCTGGGGCACCACCACATAGCGGGCGTTCACCTTACCGGGCAGGCTCATGGTCATGATGCCGTCATAGTACACCAGCATGGGCGCGCCGGGGAATACGATAGCCATATCGGCAGGCATCTGCACAAAGGCATCGCCGAAGATGGGGTCGCCGGTCAGCAGCACGCCTTCTTCGGTGATCTCACCGGCAACACCGCTGAGGGTGTAGCAGCCCACGCGGATACCGTAGACCTGCGGGGGAATGCTGCGGGTCATCATCCCGTTGTGATCCACCAGCACATACATGCCCACCTCAATGGGCAGCTGGGAGAGGATGCCGTCCAGCACGGTGTTCTCGTCGGTGTTGATCTGCAGCATGCCCATCTGGATATCCTCCATCAGGAAGCCGCCCTCGAACACCTCGGTCACCAGACCTTCAAAGGGGGGCAGGGGTTCGGCCACATCTTCGGCAAAAGCAGCCATGGGAACGGCGGCAGCCAGTACAAGGGCCAGAATCATCATGATCATCTTCTTCATTGCGGGTTTCTCCTTTCATCGGCAACCGGTGAAAACATCCCGTGTGCCTTTCATACAGAACAGACGAAACAGGATGCCCTCCGGTTCCCGAAAAAAGTATTTCTTGACGAAAAAAAGTTTCACAGAAGCATGTTTTTTTGCGCAGCAAGGAAAAATCCATGCCGATGCAGCTGCGTCAGATCAGATGCAACCGCCGGGCTTCCTCGATGGCTTCCTCGTCGCTCATCATTTCCACATGGCTCAGATCTGCCATGGCTGCGGGCATACCGCAGGTAAAGGCGGTACCGTAATAATCCGTCAACGCCTCCCGGGCTGCCGCTGCTGCCTGCCGGATCCAAAAGGGATCGTGCTCCATTTCGTTTCCTCCTGTGCAGAATGTGTTCATCCCTTGCCCAGCTTTTTCAGGGCATAGAATACGCCCACGTTGGCTTCTGCGTCGCACCACGCCCGGTGGGCTTCGCTCTGCTCAATGCCGAACTGCCGGGACAGGTACTCCAGCTTCACGCTTTCCCAGCGGTTCTGCGCCTTGAAATGCTTGGCATAGAGATAGGTGTCGAAAAACGGGTTTTCCAGCGCGACCCCCGCACGGTTCGCCGCTTTGGTGATGTAGTGCAGGTCGGAGGAGCGGATATTGTGCCCCACCAGCGGCAGCTCCCCGGCAAAGGCGGCAAACTGCCGGATCACCTCGCTTACCGGGGGCTTGTCTGCCACCATGCTGTCGGTAATGCCGGTCAGCCGGGCGATCATGGGCAGGATCTTTCTGCCGGGGTTGCACAGCCAGTCCTGCTTTTCCACGATTTCACCGTTTACCACCTTTACCGCACCGATCTCCGTGATCTCTGCCGGTGCATCCCCGTTGGCTGCGCCGCCGGAGCCGGTGGTCTCGATGTCGAAAGCCACAAAACTGTCAAAGTCCGGAGCGGTCAGCTCGGTCAGCTCGCCGGGCATGCCGTCCTCGATCTCTTCGTAGTCCAGCCCCATCATTTCCAACTGTTCCAGCAACTGCGCCATCTGCCGCCGGGTGCCGTTGATGCGCAGCACCTTGTAGCCCACCACCCGGTCGTCGTCCTCGGCTTCCGTAACGGCAGTGTCGGTCATTTTGGCAGCGCTCTCCAGCGTCCGGCGGTAGGCAAGGGTATCCTCCATATCCAGCGTTTCCATAAAGCGGGCCAGCAGGGGGGCGGTGTGTGCGCCGCCTGCCGCCTGAATGGTGCGGATGCCCTGGGCGGCTTTGGCGACCTTCTCCCGGATGGCGTCCTGCCATACCTTTACAGAGGTGCTCTTGTTTTCCCACTTGCTTTCAAAAAAGGCGGGGGAGTTGAACAATGCATCCGCCATCTCGCCCACGGGGGCGCTCACTTCGTCAAAGAATCCGCGGATGGTCAGCCGCTGCCGGGCTTTCTCGTCCTGCTCGGTCTGCTTGATAAAGCTCTCGATCTGCCCCAAAGGCTCATCGATCATCGCCGTCAGCTCCCGGATCTGGCTCTCGATCTCCAGATAGGGCGCCATGTAGACCTTTTTGATCTCCTTGCGCTTATCCTCCAGCGCGCGCTTCAGCCGGGAGAGCTTCGCCTTGTCGCCCTTGGCATCCCGCAGGCTTTCTTCGGTATAAACGATGTGGGTGTACCGCTGCAGATTTTGCTCCAGCCAGGCCTTCAGCTCGTTAAAATTCTCCAGCACCGCCACGCCGGGCTGCTGCCGGGTAAGGATGGTCAGTTCATCCATGCTGCTGTACCTCCGTGGTTTGCTGCTTTTCCCGTTTTGCCTCTTCCGCATCCATCCAACGGTACAGCCGGTGGATGTTGGCATAGTAATCGTGTCCGGAACGGTTTTTGGTCGCAATGATCGGCTCGATCCGCTTGCGGATGGCCTTGTCCAGAAAGCCGTGCGCCAGCTCATAGACCACCGTTTTGTCGTAGATCTGCTGGTTTACGCCTACCGAGAAATGTTCAATGCGGGCGATGTACCCGCCGATCTCTTTGTAGGACTGGGAAAACGGATTCTTTGCGATCTCTTCCACCTGTTCGATCTTGTAGCGGCTCAGCGCATCCAGCGCCTGCGCCTGCAGCTGGTTGAAGGCATCCAGCGTAGCCTGCTTGCGGTCTCTGCATGCGGTCCAGATGAAGGTGTACAGGGAAAAACCTGCCGAAACAAGAGACAGGAGAAAGGCAGCGACCGAGAGCGCGGTTTCCATGTGTGATCCCTTTCCTTCTGCTGCCGGGAACGGCTCCCGGCAGCGTTTTTTGCATTGGTGCAGCTGCTTTTACATCAGCAGGGAGAAGAGGTCCACCTGACTGGTCTCGGGCAGCCCCTCCAGCGCGCCCTGATTGCGCAGCGCTTCGATGGCGCTTGCGCCCACGTGCGCCCGGGCCTTCAGATCCTCGATGCTGATGAAGGGCTTCTCCGGGTCTCTGGCATCGATAATGCCCTGTGCCGAGGCTTCCGGGAAGCCGGAAATGGAGGTGAAGGGGCAGCGCAGGTCGTCCCCTTCGATCAGGAAGCGGTTCAGATGGCTCTTGTAAAGATCCACCGGCAGCATACGGATGCCGCGCATCTGCATCTCCAGCAGCATGCGGTAGGCATTTTCCTCCTGCTTTTCACGCACGCTCATCTTTTCTTCCCGGTTGGCAAAGTCGGTCAGCCGGTCGCGCAGGGTCTGCACGCTCAGCAGCATGCGGGCGGCATCGAAGCCGTCGCCGCGGATGGTGAAGTATGCCGCGTAGTAGGCCTGGGGGCGGTACACCTTGTACCATGCCACGCGCAGACCCATGGTCACATAGGCCACGGCGTGCCCGCGGGGGAACATGTACTTGATCTTTTTGCAGCTTTCAATGGCCCAGTCCGGCACATCGTGGGCCTGCATGGCTTCCTCCCATTCGGGCTTCAGACCTCTGCCCTTACGGACGGATTCCATAATGTCGAAGCTCATCTTCTCCTGCATGCCCTTGGAGATGAGGAAGTTCATAATATCGTCGCGGGTGCAGAAGCACTGCGCCAGCTTGGCCTTGCCGGAGTTGATAATGTCCTGTGCATTGCCCAGCCATACGTCCGTGCCGTGGCTGAGGCCGGAGATACGCACCAGCTCCTCCATGGTGGTGGGGCGGGTCTCCATCAGCATACCGCGTACAAAGCTGGTGCCGAATTCGGGAATGCCCAGCGTGCCGGTCTCCCACATAATGTCCTCTTCCGTAACGCCCAGCGCATCGGGCTTGGAGAACAGGCTCATCACCTTCTGGTCGTCCAGCGGGATCTGTTTGAAGTTGACCCCTGTCAGCTCCTCCAGACGGTGGATCATGGTGGGGTCGTCGTGTCCCAGACAGTCCAGCTTTACCAGAATATCATGCATGGAGTTGAAGTCGAAGTGGGTGGTCAGGGTGGAGCCTTCGATATCGTCTGCCGGGTGCTGGATGGCGGTAAACTGGCAGATGTCGTACTCCTTGGGCAGCACAACGATGCCGCCCGGGTGCTGACCCGTGGTGCGTTTTACGCCCACGCAGCCCGCCGCCAGCCGCTCCTTGTGGGCGCGTCCGGCAGGGATGCCCCGCTCCTCCAGATACTTGGCGGCAAAGCCGAAAGCGGTCTTTTCCGCCAGACCGGAGATGGTACCGGCGCGGTACACATAGCCCTCGCCGAACAGCTCTTCGATGTAGGCATGGGCGCGGGGCTGGTATTCGCCGGAGAAGTTCAGGTCGATATCCGGCACCTTGTCGCCCTTGAAGCCAAGGAACACTTCGAAGGGGATGTCGAAACCGTCCTTGGACAGCTTGTGCCCGCAGATTTCGCAATCCTTGTCGGGCAGGTCAACGCCCACGCTGGCAAGCTCCGGCGGGGTCAGGAACATCTTGTGGCAATGGTCGCAGCGGTAGTGGGGCGGCAGGGGGTTAACCTCGGTAATGCCGCACATGGTGGCAACGAAGCTGGAGCCTACCGAACCGCGGCTGCCCACCAGATAGCCGTCGGACAGGGACTTGCTTACCAGCTTCTGGGCAATGGAGTACAGGGTGCCGAAGCCGTAGCCGATAATGGAGCCCAGCTCCTTTTCCAGTCGCTTCTGGATGATCTCCGGCAGCGGGTCGCCGTAGAGCGCCTTGGCAGTGTTCCACGAGCGGTTCTGGATGTCGTCCGCCGCATCGGGCCAGAAGGGCTGGAAGGTGTCCTTGCCCTCCGGGTGCTTGGGGAAGAGGCGCAGCTCCTCCACCATGTCGGCGATCAGCTTGGGGTTGGCAATGACCACCTCATACGCCTTTTCCTTGCCCAGATAGGAGAATTCCTCCAGCATCTCGTCCGTGGTCTTGAAGTACAGGGGCGGCTGGTTGTCGCAGTCGTCAAAGCCCAGACCTGCCTGCAATATGGTGCGGTAGATGCTGTCCGAGGGGTTGAGGAAGTGCACGTCGCCGGTGGCGACCACGGGTTTGCCCAGCTTTTCGCCCAGCGCAACGATCTTGCGGTTAAAGTCCCGCAGATGCTCCTCGTCCCGGGCAGAGCCGTTGCGGATCATAAACTGGTTGTTGCCGATGGGCTGGATCTCCAGATAGTCGTAGAAGGACGCAATGCGCTCCAGCTCGCTGTCCGGCTTGCCGTCGGCGATGGCGCGGAACAGTTCGCCCGCCTCGCATGCGCTGCCGATGATCAGCCCTTCCCGGTACTTGACGATGTTTTCCCGGGGCATGTTGGGGTGGCGGTAGAAATATTTCAGGTTACTGTCGGAGATCAGGTGGTTCAGGTTCTGCATGCCCTTCTGGGTCTTGCAGAGCAGAATGATGTGGTAGCTTTCGCCGATGGTCTCGCCCTCCAGCACGGTGTCCAGATCGCTGTAGCAGGTCGCGCCCTTTTCCTTGGCGGCTTCCAGCATTTTCACCAGACACTGGGCGGTGGCGGCGGCATCGTGCACGGCACGGTGGGCGTTCTTCAGCGATACGCCCAGAAGACGGCATACCGCGCCCAGCTTGTGGCTCTTCTGGGTGGGGTACAGCCTGCGGGAAAGGGTGAGGGTATCCAGCACCGGGGAATGGAAGGCAACGCCCATGCGCCCGCATTCGGCCTGCAGCATGCCCATGTCGAAGGGGGCGTTGTGGGCGGCTACCGGGCAGTCGCCGATAAAGTCCAGCAGCTCCCGCACCGCCTCTGCCGGGGTACCCTTGCCCCGGAGCATCAGGTCGGTAATGCCCGTCAGCTCGCTGATCTTGGGCTTGAGCGGGATGCCGGGGTCGCACAGGATGCTCAGCTCATCCACGATCTGCCCGTCCGCCAGCTTGACCGCGCCCACCTCAATGATCCGGTCCATGGCATGGCTCAGACCGGTGGTCTCAAAGTCCAGCACCACGATGGGGGTATCCAGCGGGCGGTCGTCCGCATCCCGGACGATGGGGTTCGTCTCGCACAGATAGCCCTCCACGCCGGGGATCAGCTTGATGTTGTTCTTCTTGGCCGCGCCGAATGCGGCAGGGAAGGCCTGTGCGCTGCCGTGGTCGGTGATGGCAACGGCAGAATGACCCCACTTGGCGGCCTGCGCGATCAGCGCACCCGCATCGGCGGTGGCGTCCATGGTGGACATGGTGGTGTGCATGTGCAGCTCAATGCGCTTTTCGGGGGCGGTATCCTGCCGCTCCACCTTGGGCATCTGCTGGATGTCGCGCACGGTAATGGAGAGCTCGCCAAGGAAGTTGTCCATGCGGCATTCGCCACGTACCCGTACCCGCATGCCGTTCTTGATCAGCTTCAGCTGGTCGTTCACCTTCTGCCGCTCCTCGTCGGTGGGGGGCTTGGGGGTCTCGCCCATGGGGGTGCGGCGGGCACGGTACTGATAGAAGGCCTTGCAGTAGATGGTACCGTTGTCGTCATACACGGCGAAGGTGGAAAGCACGGTTTCGCCGCCCTTTAATTCCTTGGGATCGTTCAGCCCGGTCACGATGCCGTCGATCACCACCACGCCGCTGTCCTCTGCCAATTCGCAGATGGGCACGGGCGGGTCGGCAATGCCCCGGCCCTTGATCACATCGCCCTTGGGCTCGTTCTTCACCGGAGCGGAGCGGGTGGTCATGGTGCCGGATGCGCTGCGGGCGGCGGCGGTGCGCACGGGCGCGGCGGGCTTGACCGGCTCCGCAGGGGCGTTCACTTCGCTGTCCTGCTGCGCCACCACATTGTCGTCCCACAGGGGCGGCTCGTCCGCCGGGGGCTCCTGGAAGGTAAAGCCCCGCTCGGCACGCATCTTCCGGGTCCACTCCTCCCGCTCGCCGCACACGGTCAGCGATACGGGCACCGTTACCCGGAAAATATCATAGATGGCGGTTTTCAGCTTCTCATCCACCTGATGGTTCTTGAAAAAGCGCATGGCAATGGCATCCGGACAGGTAAGCAGGAGGGTGCCGTCCTCGTAGCTCCAGCCGGTATCGTCCACCCAGGCAGCCATGGCGGGGCTCAGGCGGCGCAGAAAATCCGTCAGAACGCTTTTGTAGGCGTTCACGTCGCTGAGGAAGCTCTCGCCCAGCCCGGGACTGGCAATGCGCATGGCTACCGACAGCTGGGGAAACAGCTGCCGCAGCTTGCTTTCCAGAAGCAGATAATCCTTCTCGCCCACCAGCTCGTCGCACAGGAAGGACATGTATGCTTTATTGATCTCTTTTTTGTACAGCACCCGCTCGATGTGCAGCTTGCCCTTCAGGGGCGGCACGGTTTCTTCGAGTACCTTCAGCAGTTCGGTTTTGTTCATGCTTTGCCCTCTTTTTCTTTCGCTAACGCTCTTGCTCTCTCAATCAGTATGGCGGCAAGGTCGCCCTCCACCTTCCGGGGCTTCCTGCCCTTTTCAAAAATCGCGCCCACAGTATACGCGCTGCCTTCGCCGCCCGCTGCGCCGCCTGCGCTGGAAAGCCCGCCGCCCGCCAGACCGATGTCCGCTTCCCGGGCTTCGCCGGGGCCGTTGACCACGCAGCCCATCACCGCCACGGTCATGGGCACACGGATGTCCGCAAGCTCGGTTTCCACCCGCTTGGCAATGGCGGCAACGTCGATGCCCGTACGTCCGCAGGTGGGGCAGGAGACCACGTTCACAAAGCTGTTGCGCAGTCCCACCGCCTTCAGGATGTCGATGGCTGCCGCCGCCTCCGGGATGGGGCTGCCGGTCAGGGAGACCCGGATGGTATCGCCGATGCCGTCCAGCAACAAAGCCCCGATGCCGATGGCGCTCTTGATGTTTCCGCTGCCGGGCAGCCCGGCTTCGGTAACGCCCACATGCAGGGGATAGTCGGTCGTCTCCGCAGCCAGCCGGTAGGCGGCGACGGTCAGGGGCACGCCGGAGGCCTTCAGGCTGATCACGATATCCTCAAAGCCGTATTTCTCCAGCAGCCGGGCGTGGGAAAGGGCGCTGTCCACCATGCCCTGAGGGGTCACGCCGCCATAGCGGGCAAGAATGTCTTTTTCGATGCTGCCGCTGTTCACCCCGATGCGGATGGGCACATGGTGCATCCTTGCGCAGTCCGCCACCCGCTTTACCTCGGTCTCGCTGCCGATGTTGCCGGGATTGATGCGCACCTTGGCAATGCCCCGTTCCATGGCGCCCACGGCAAGGTCTGCCCGGTAGTGGATATCCGCCACCAGCGGAACGGGGGATGCGGCAATGATGGCGGGCAGCGCATCCAGACAGGCTTCGTCGTAGACCGACAGGCGCACAATGTCGCATCCCGCCTCTGCCAGCGCACGGATCTGGGCAGAGGTGGCGGCGGCATCCCGGCTGTCGGTGTTGGTCATGCTCTGTACGGTAACGGGCGCGCCGCCGCCGATGGGCAGCCCGCCGATATGAAAGGAACGAGTCTGATGCATGGGGTATCATCCTCCGTATTGTCAATGGGGAAAGACGTTAAAACGTGTCATCTTCTATTATACCATAAATATCTCCCGGCAGGTAGGGGTAGGGTGGGGCAGCGGGAAATCGCCGGCGTCCCCCAAGGCATATTTCCCACTTGCCAAATCCCCCCGAAAGCGGTACAATATCCCCATGCATGGGCAGAATACCGTCTGCCCGCCCAAAACAAACAGGAAAACTCAGCCGGGTGCAGCCCGCGCCTGCTTTTTCCCAGCAAATCAAAACGGCTCCGTGCCATAGTTATTAAAGGAGGAACCGCTATGTATCGTCAGGTCATAGATACCGCAGTCGAAAAAATGCAGAAGACCACCTCTGTTCTCCAGAGCGATCTTCGTTCCATCCGCGCCGGCCGCGCCAACCCCCAGCTGCTGGAGCGCGTTGTCGTAGACTACTACGGCGTGCAGACCCCCCTCACCCAGATGGGTAACATCACCGCTCCCGAACCCCGTATGCTGGTCATCAGCGTGTGGGATCAGAAGGCCCTGCCGCTGGTGGAAAAGGCCATCATCAAGAGCGATCTGGGTCTCAACCCCTCCAACGACGGCAAGATCATCCGTCTGGTCATCCCCGAGCTCAACGAAGAGCGCCGCAAGGAGCTGACCAAGGTGGTCCGTAAGACGGTGGAAGAAGCCAAGGTCGCTATCCGCTCCATCCGCCGCGATGCCATGGATCAGATCAAGAAGCTGGAAAAGAACAGCGAGATCACCGAAGACGACCGCACCAAGGCCGAGAAGAAGATGCAGGACAAGACCGACGAGGCCATCAAGGGCATCGACGCCATCGGCGCCCAGAAAGAAAAAGAGATCATGGAGGTGTAAGCCTCCCCTTGTCCCAAAGGGCTCAGGCTCTTTGGGACACTTTGCATTTTTACAAGTTTGACGAATGGGAGTTGTGCCAAAACCATGCAGCAGACCTTTGAGCATCTTTTGGGGCTGCCCACCCCGGCTGCGCTGGCGATCCTCGCCTCCAGCGGCATTATCGGGGTGGATGTGGTGCCCACCGCCGCGCCCCCCAAACGCAACCCCGGCGAGGATGAGCTGCTCCGTTCCGATGCGGGCGAACAGGCGGGTTACGCCTCCACCCGGGTCATCGCTGTGGAAGAGGACGGACGGCGGCTCATCGTTTCCCGCTTTCTGGTGGGCGTCCGCACGCCCGGGGAGGGCTGAGCCCATCCCCCCGAATGCAGCCGTTTTGCCGACAAGTCCGTTGCAGCTTAGCTGCGGCGGGCTTTTTGTCAAATGCCCCCGAAGACTGCGGGGGCAGGGCAGAGCCTGCTGAAAAGGGATTCTCGTTGATCGATTCCTTTGCTCCCGCCCTTTTCATTTCCCCGCTGCTTTGCTATAATAGTTCTGTTCAGACCATCACTGACGGGAGGCACCGCCATGCAAGTCACCCATCCCCTTCCCCCGGAGATCGACCCCGCAAACCTGCCCCGGCATATCGCCGTTATTATGGACGGCAACGGCCGCTGGGCAAAGAAAAACAGCCTGAAGGTTGCTTTGGGGCACCGGGCGGGTACGGAAAACCTGCGGGAGATCATCCGCAACTGCAGCGATATCGGCGTGGAGGCGCTTACCCTGTACGCCTTTTCCACCGAAAACTGGAACCGCTCCAAAACCGAAGTGGAAGCCCTGATGCAGCTGATTCTGGATTTCTTCCACAGCGAGATCGACGAGCTGGATGCAAAGAACGTCCGCATCCGCATCCTCGGGGATAAGGCGGGTCTGCCCGATCCCCAGCGGCAGGTGCTGGAGGAGGCGGAAGAGCGCACCGGAAGCAATACCGGTCTCAGCCTGAATATCGCCGTCAACTACGGCGGCAGGGCAGAGCTGGTGCGGGCGGCGCAGCAGCTGGCACGGGAGGCGGCAGCAGGCGAACGCACAGTGGAAAGCATCGACGAAGCCGCCATTGCGGATCATTTGTACACCAAGGGTCTGCCCGAGGTGGATCTGCTCATCCGCACCAGCGGCGAGATGCGCCTGAGCAACTTTTTACTCTACCAGTGCTCCTATGCGGAATTTGTCTTCCCCGAGGAGCTCTGGCCCGATTTTCACGTCCCCCAGCTGCACCGGTGTATTCTGGAATTCCAGCGCCGCTCCCGCCGCTACGGCGGTCGTGAAGAATGAATCAAAAGGAGATCCGTACCATGAGCGATCCCAAAGTTCCCCAAAACGGGGAAACGACCGAAGAAAAAACCAAAAAGAAAAATTCCTTCGTGCAGCGCGTAATCACCGGGCTTGTGCTGGTAACGCTGCTGGCGCTGGTGCTGTGGGCAGGCAGCTGGTGCTTTGCGCTGGTGGCCAGCCTGTGCATTGCCGTGGCGATCTATGAAATGCACGGCGCGCTCACAGCCCGCGGACACCATCCCGTGCGCTGGGTCTGTTATGCCGGGCTTGTCCTCAGCCTGCCGCTGATGATGTTCTATTCCGCCCGGGCCATGATCCCCGTGATGGTGCTGCTGGTCTTCTGCGTGCTGGTGCAGGTGATGCGCCGTCAGGAGCCGGAGCTGGAGGATATCCTCATCAGCGTGATGCCGCTCATCAGCATCGTGCTGCCTGCCATGTGCCTTGTGGGGCTTCTGGACACCCAGCCCCGCTCCCTGCAGCTGATGCTGCTGATCCAGGTCTTCGCCATCGCCGTCGGCGGCGACACCTTCGCCTATTTTGTGGGCAGCGCGGTGGGCGGTCCCAAGCTCTGCCCCCGCATCAGCCCCAACAAGACCATCGCGGGCTCTGTAGGCGGTCTTGCCGGCAGCATACTGATGGCTTTCGTGGTGGGGCGCATCTTTGCCGCCTCCGTGCCGGGCTTGGCGGTTCCCTTCTGGGGCGACCTGCTGGTGGGTCTCATCGGCGGCATCGCCGGGCAGATGGGCGACCTGTTTGCCAGTCTGGTCAAGCGGCATTGCAAAGTAAAGGACTATGGCACCATCTTCCCCGGTCACGGCGGCATGATGGACCGGCTGGACAGCGTTTTCTTTGTAGCCATCGTTGTGTATTGCTACCGCGTGATCCTGTTGGTGTAATTTGAAAGGAGAATCCCGGCGCATGGCTTTTGCGAAACGGCGTATCGCCATTCTTGGCTCCACAGGCTCCATCGGCTCTCAGGCGCTGATGGTGGCACGGCTGCATGCCGACCGCTTTCAGGTAACGGCGCTGGTCGCCAACCGCTCCAAAGAGCAGCTTTTTGAACAGGTGCGCGAATTCCGCCCTCAGCTGGCGGGTCTTTCCACCCCCATCCCCATGGAGGAGATCCCCGAGGATCTGCGCTTCTGCCAATGGGTCTTCGGCAGCGAAGCCCTCACCGCCGCCGCCATGTGCGATTGCGACGATGTGCTGGTATCCGTGGTGGGCATGGCGGGGCTGAGCAGCGTGTTGTGCGCCCTGCGCCACAAAAAGCGGGTGCTGCTTGCCAATAAGGAGGCGCTGGTGGCGGGCGGTCAGCTGGTCACGGAAGCTGCCCGGCTGGCAGGCGAAAACAGCCTGCTGCCGGTGGACAGCGAGCACAGCGCCATTTTTCAGTGTCTCCGGGGCGCAGCGGACAACCCGGTGGAGCGCATCGCTCTTACCTGCTCCGGCGGCCCCTTCCGCACGTGGGATGCGGCGGCGATCCGTGCTGCAACCCGGGAAGCTGCCCTCAAGCACCCCAACTGGGTCATGGGGCAGAAGATCACCATCGATTCCGCCACCCTGTTCAACAAGGCGCTGGAGATGATCGAGGCCAAATGGCTCTTCGGCGTTGCGCCGGAGCAGATCCAGGTGGTGGTGCATCCCCAGAGTGTTGTGCACAGCGGCGTGTTTTTCAAAGACGGCGCACTGTTGGCGCAACTGGGCACCCCGGATATGCGCCTGCCCATCCTGTATGCCATGAGCTACCCTGAACGTCTGCCCACCGGCGGCGAAGAGCTGGATCTGTTCAAGCTGGCGGCGCTGACCTTCGAAGAACCCGACCCGGTGCGCTTTCCCTCCCTGCGGCTGGCACGGGAATGCATGGCGGCGGGCGGCGCAGCCTGCTGTATGCTCAATGCAGCCAACGAGGAAGCGGTGTTCCGCATGCTGGGCGATGGGGGAGAGACCATGCCTGTGGGTCGCATTTTCGATGTGGTGGAGGAAACCCTCCAGCGCATGGGCAACCGCCCGGCAGATACCGAGGAGCAGGTCTTCGCCGCCGATGAGGAGGCGCGCCGGGTGGCGCGTTCCCTGCTGGGGTGATCCTGCCTGCATAACAGCGGTCGGGCGTGCGTGAACGGCTGCCTGGCTGCATATGCTGTTTCTGCAACGATTCTGGAATGAAAGGAAACAACTGCTGTAATGATTGTTCTCTATGTTCTGCTTGCCATTCTGATGCTGGGCGTGCTGGTGATGATCCACGAATTCGGTCATTTTGCCGCAGCGCGCCTTTGCGGCATCGAGGTCAAGGAATTCTCCATCGGCTTTGGCAAAAAGCTCTGGGGGCGCGTGGGTCGGAGGGGCACCCAGTTTTCCCTGCGGCTGGTGCCTCTGGGCGGCTACTGCATGTTTTACGGCGATACCGACGACGACCCCGAGGGCAAGACCAAAGACGATCCCCGCAACTTCACCGCGACTGCCGTGTGGAAGCGCATGCTGGTCACCGTTGCGGGCCCGCTGATGAATGCGGTGCTTGCGCTGGCGCTTTCCGTGGTGCTGATGACCTTCTGGGGTGCAGAGATCGATACCCCCTTCCTTTATGAAGTAACAGACGGTTCCCCCGCCTATGAAGCCGGTCTGCGCCCGGGGGATGTATTCGTCTCCATCGGCGATACCGACCTTACCGCCGCCACCGCGCAGGACGTGAGCAACGTCATCGGCGGCTATGCTCAGGGGCAGCCCATCCCCATCACCATGCTCCGGCAGGGCGAGGAGCTTTCCTTCACCGTAACGCCCGAGTACAACGAAACCGAAAAACGGTATATGATCGGCATCACCATTCAGCAGGGGCAGAAGAAACTTTCTCCCGGCAGGGTGCTGCCTGAGGCGTGGAACCTGACTGCCGACAGCGCAGTCGCCATCATCGATGCCCTTGGGAAGATGGTCACCACCGGCGAGGGACTGGATCAGAGCGCAGGTCCGGTGGGTATCGTATCGCTGGTGGCGAAGGAGACACAGACCGGCGGTCTGCCCGTGTACCTGAATCTGGCGATCTTCATCTCCATCAATCTGGGGCTGATGAATCTGCTGCCCATCCCCGGTCTGGACGGCTGCCGTCTCATCTTTCTGCTCATCGAGGCCATCCGCCGCAAGCCGGTGGATCAGAAGGTGGAAGCCATCATTCATCTGCTGGGGTATGTGTTCCTGCTGGGGCTTATGCTGCTGTTCACCTTCCAGGACGTGCGCAGGCTGTTTATCCGGTAGCAGATCCGTAAACTGTGCCGGAAGAAAAAACAATCTATGCCCTTGACAGGGTTTCCCGCCCTTTGTAAAATAGATCAGGAGCAATGCACACGTTTGCTCAACTCGAAAGAAAGCGGTGCCGACTATGCCAACGACGATTTTCCAGCCCATTCACAGCTGCAGCGCCACACCGGATGTGGTGGTGCAGGGCGTGCATACTCCCGCAGAGCTGGTACGCCAGTCCGGTGTGTGGATTGACACCGCCGGCAGTGCGTTCCTTTCCCAACAGGAATATCAGCTTGCTCCCTGCGATGCGCCGCTTTGGCTGGTGGCAGAGGAGGACAGCTTCGTTTTCTGCCACGAGGAGATGAAGATCACCCTTCAGCGGGGCGAGTGCCTGATCGTGCCCGCCCACACCGAGGGCTGCACCCTGCAGAAGGCCAAGGATGCCCGCATCCTGTGGCTTATTCTGGGCGGCCCGCTGATGGAAAACTTCATGCGCCAGATGAATGCCTATAACCGTCTGCCCGCGCGGCAGGGCATGCTGCCCACCCAGGTGGTGCTCATCCGCCAGATCGTGCAGGTGGTGGTGCGCCATATGGATACCGCCGATGCCAGCTACCAGCTGCAGCAGCTGCTGTGGGCGCTGCTGGCGGCCCATTGCGGGCAGAGCGTGGCCAACAGCGCCACCCTCAGCTACGAGATCGCCCGCGTGGTGGATGCCATGCGCGCAGGCAGCTACAAGGATTCCTTCAGCCTTGCGGAGATGGCAGCCATCAGCCGCATGCCGGTGGAGACCTTCCGCAAACGTTTCACCGCCGAGCTGGGCATCCCGCCCCTTGGCTATCTGCAGTTCCTGAAGATGGAGCGCGCCAAGGCGCTGCTGCGCAGCGGTACGGGTGTGCGCCAGACCGGTGTGGAGATCGGCATGCCCGACCCTTACCACTTCAGCAAGCAGTTCAAGCACGTGGTGGGCATGAGCCCCACCGCCTATCTGAAGCACGTGGGCGGCAAGGGCGAGCTGGCAGACCCTGTGGACGAATAAAATAATTCGACAAAAATACAGGGAAAATACAGAGTGTAAGAGTTTACATTCCCGCCCGGCTCCTTGAGCCCCCCTTGCGAAAAGAAAAACCTGTGCTATACTGATGCTTGCGGTTTTCCGCACGGCAGAGAATTGTGTTAAGGAGAGAACACGATGATTAAGAAAATTGGTATTCTGACCAGCGGCGGCGACAGCCCCGGAATGAATGCGGCAGTTGTGGCTGTTGCCCGCTGTGCAGCTATGTACGATATCAAGCTGATGGGCATCAAGCGTGGCTACAACGGCCTGCTGGGCCTCAGCGACAACCCCGAAGACGATATTGCCGAGCTGAACCTTGAAACGGTTCTGGATATCGCCGACCAGCGCGGTACCTTCCTGCGCACCGCCCGCTGCGACGAGTTCAGAAAGCCCGAGGTGCAGAAGCAGGCTGCCCAGACCCTGCGCGATCTGGGTGTGGATGCTCTGGTGGTCATCGGCGGCGATGGCAGCTTCAACGGTGCAATGCGCCTGTGCGAGTGCGGCATCCCCTGCGTTACCATCCCCGGCACCATCGATAACGATCTGGGCTATACCGAGCGGACTCTGGGCTTCGATACCGCCGTTAACGTATGCGTAGAGGCCGTCCGCTCCATCCGTGCCACCAGCCGCAGCCACGACCGCCCCTCTGTGGTGCAGGTCATGGGTCGCCATGCCGGCGATATCGCTATGCGTACCGCCATGGCCACCGGTGCCGAAATGGTCGTTGTTCCCGAAATGCCCTGGGATGTAGACGATCTGGCCGCCCGTCTCAACAGCCTGATCGCCAAGGGCAACACCCGCGCCACGCTGGTGATCGGCGAAAACTGCTGGCACAACATGAAGGAGTTTGACTGGCGCAAGTTCCTCAACGATAACGGCAAGACCATCTATCCCGGCGAACCCATCAACGCCGAGCGTCTGGCCAGCATCCTCAAGCGCAAGTGCAACGGCATTGAAGCCCGCGCCACCGTGATCGGCTACACCCAGCGCGGTGCAGTGCCCACCGCATCCGACAGCGCCTTTGCTTTCGAAGCCGGTCATCTGGCTGTGCAGCTGCTGAACCGTGGCATTGCCAACCAGGCCATCGGTCTGCGCCACGGTCAGGTCTTCAACATGCCCATCGCCGATGCTCTCAGCATGAAGAAGCACTTCAACCGCGAGCTGTACGATCTCATCAACAAGCTGTAATCAGCACTGTACCCCCTGCTTGGGCAGGGGGTTTTTGTATACTGCCCTACCGAAACATCCCCGGAGGTGAAGCAAATGAAAAAGCGTATGTGCATCTGGCTGGCAAGCATTCTGCTGCTTGTTCTGGCAGCAGTGCCCGTAACGGCGGAGGCGCGAAGCGGCAGGATCGGTGACCTGTATTGGACGTTTGAGGACGGTGCCGATGGCTGCTTTCTCACCTTTGAAGGCACGGGTGCGATCCCTCCTGTGGAAACGCCCTGGTTCAGCGATAATGCCGACCCATATATCGTTACCAACATCATTTTCGGTGAGGGCGTTACCCGAATCGGCCGGGGTTGCATGCCCTCCATGCATTCCCTCACAGGTGTTGAGTTTTCTTCCACCATTGAGGAAGTGGGAGCAAACAACTTCATGAACTGTGACAATCTGGAGGGCATCGTTCTGCCGGAAGGGCTTCAGGTGCTGGGGGAAAACTGCTTTTCCGGTTGTGAGAAGCTGGAATGGGCAGTGCTTCCCTCTACCCTTCAGACCATCGGAGATGGCTGCCTGACCCGCTGCACCGCTCTGGTGGAGCTGGGTGTGGCAGAAGAAAATCCGGTTTTTGCACTTGAGGATGGTCTTTTGATCAACCGGCAGGATGGCAAGGTGATGGCAGCCATTACCGGCAGCGAACGTACCGAGTGCACGGTACCGGATACGGTCACCGCTGCCGGAGACTATGCTTTCGCCGGCTGGTCGGCCCTTGAACAGGCTTCTCTGCCGGAGCGCTTTCGGCATATCAGCCGGGGCATGTTTGAAAACTGCACCGGTCTGAAGAATGTTGATCTGCCGAAGAAACTGCTGGATATTGATGCCGGTGCCTTCGCTGGCTGCAGCGCTCTGAAGGAGATCGCCATACCCAATCATCTCCGTTCCATCAGCGCAGATGCCTTTGAAAAAACCACGGCTTTTCGCTGTGCTGAAGGTTCCTATGCGGATTTCCATGCCCGGCGCTATGGATTGGAAGCGCACCATACGGGAGAAAGGCTGGTCTGTGCGGAAGGAAGCCTGCCCGATGCAGCGCTGCTATCGCCCACGGTGGCGCTGAAGCAGGGCAGCGGCCTGCAGGCGGATCAATGCTGGCTGAAGTTCTATGAGCTTGAGGATAGACGAAGCACACGCCGTATCGCCTATGATGTGGATCTGCTTGACCGCTATGGAAAAAGCGTCAGTACAGATGCACCCATTCAGCTGATCCTGCCCTACCCGGAGGGGTTGGGTTGGGAGACGGCAGGCGGCTATCAGATCAAGGTGATCCATGAGGGAAAGGATGGCACAGAGCAGTTCAGCACGGCAGAAGGCTCGCTGGAATGTCTGAAACAGGGTCTCAGCCTGAATGTAACACACTTCAGCCCCTTTGAGATCACTTGGAGCGAAGCCGTTGAAAGCCCGGAGGCAACGGCCACCCCCGAACCCACCGCAGCACCGGAGGCGACAGCCACCCCCGAACCCACCGCAGCACCGGAGGCAACAGCCACCCCCGAACCCACCGCAGCCCCGGAGGCAACCGCTGCGCCTGAGCCTACGACCCGTCCGCCGCAGACCGGCGATGGCGGCAGACCTTCCCTGTACCTCCTCCTTCTCCTTGGCTCCGCAGCCGCCCTGCTGCTGCTCCGCAAGGCAAGGAAGGCCTGAGTGAAATCCACAGCCCCGGCTGCCTTGATCGGCAGCCGGGGCTGTTTGCTTACAGATCATCTGCATCCTGCACAGGCATGCCTCCATCCGCAGGGGTGCCGGTGTAGCTGCCCAGTACATCGCTGTGATCACGTCGGGACTGCTCCTGCATCACCTTGGCGGAGGCGGTTCCTTTTTTGCATTCTCCGTTCTTTTTCATCTGCTCCTTTTTGCGGTCATCTGCCTGTTTCATACTCCATCATTCCTTCCGGCCATTTCTCTGTTTGACAGCGCAGGCTGCCAGTATAGGTTTGGCCCGGGCGGCGGTTCTCATACCAGTTGTGCATGGGAAGGGAAAGCCGTAGAAAACGGGTGCTGCCGGGCTTTTCTGGCGTTATGCGAAAAAAACAAAAAAATTTCAAATTAGGGGTTTACAAACCACCGAACCTGTGATATTATATATCTCGCTGATGAGGCAACCGCCTAAGAAGCATGGGGCATTAGCGCAGTTGGTAGCGCACAACACTGGCAGTGTTGGGGTCAGGAGTTCGAGTCTCCTATGCTCCACCATAAAAGGCTCAAACTTTGATATAAAGTTTGAGCCTTTTTGTTGTTTGTATAAAGGTCAAAAGGATTTTGATCAGTACGTCATGCTGTCATTATTGAACGGGTCTTTCTATTCAGCATCTTCGATCCACCAACCGCCGCCATCTCGGTATCCATGACGGAGCATAAATGGTTTGACAACATAATACGTTCCAATGCCTGAAAGTGTGTGGTTAGCTATTCCTGAGTCATTCTCTGCTTTCAAGAGATTCACTATACGCTGATAAATCACTTCTTCCACTTCACGCCAAGCATCAAATGCTTCTTCAATCCAGCAATCGTCTTCATCTAATTCGTGCATCAAATACCCGAGATGGTTGGAAACAGTAGCATAAGCTGCAGCGATTGTTTTTTCGGAACTTACGGAGGTAAGCCATTGTAAGGTTTCAGCAGGTGTATGATTTGTGAGTGGTTCTTGATGAATGATATATAAAGGTAGCTGATTCATACAATATAGCCAATTTTCGTGCTTGGCACAGCACATGAGATATTCAAACTATATCATGTTTGTACCTGTAAAGCAATCATATTCAGAGAAACCAACAGTAAATTACCCACCAATCCAACAGGAATTGCATGTACGGTCAGTATGTGTAATTACGGCAAGAAGTTGTTATGACAAAATGAAAGCTTGTTGTTGCACCCACCGAGCCTTTTTTGCACCCAGTCACACCCATTTTGCACCCAAATGCACCCATTGCAAAACGAAAGGGTTATTGCAAAATGATAGCCGGGAATTGTATTGGTTTTTGAGTCATTTCCCAGAAAGACCATCCAAGCGATGGTCTTTTTTCTTTTTCCTCAAACAAACTATCTCCGCCCCATTTTCCCCGCCTCCCCTTTATGGTATAATCCAGCCAACAAGCATTTGCGTACAACCCCCATATCCCATCGCTCCGGACAGAACAGGAGGCATCCCCATGAGAAAGCTGCCCGCAAGACAGGTGCATCTGGATTTTCACACTTCGCCGTACATCCCGGACATCGGCAAACGCTTCGACAAGCGGCAGTTCCAAGCCGCATTGAAAGAAGGCAACGTTAATTCCGTTACCGTTTTCGCCAAGTGCCACCACGGCTATTGCTACTACCCCTCCAGGGTCAGCGCCCAGCACCCGCAGATGGAGCCGGGCTTCGACCTGACCGGAGCCATGGTGGATGCCGCCCACGAGATCGGCGTGGCTGCGCCCATCTACATTACGGCAGGCTGGTCGGTACGGGATTCGGACATGCACCCCGAATGGTGCGCCCGCAATGCAGACGGCAGCATCCGTCACGGGGGTCTGGATCCCCATGCCGCGCCGGATGATCCCCGCCCCACCTTTTCCTGGGATCACCTGTGCATGAGCGGCGAATATGCCGAGCACATCTATGCCGTCACCCGGGAGGTGCTGGAACGCTACCCGGTGGTGGACGGGCTGTTTTACGACATCATCTATCTGGAGGATACCTGCTACTGCCCCAATTGCCTGAAAGGTATGGCGGAGGAGGGGCTGGATCCCGCCAACATAGAGGATGCCCGGGAATATTACCGCCGCTCCCACCTGCGCTTCATGGCGGAATGCACAAGGCTGCTGCATGAGAAGAACCCCGAAGCCACCATCTTCTTCAACAGCGGCGGCGCGGATATCTACCGCCCGGAATACCACGCCGGGCAGACCCATTTCGAAATGGAGGATCTGCCCACCACCTGGGGCGGCTACGACATCATGCCTCCCCGCGCCAGCTTTATGAGCCGCTACGGCAAGGAATACCTGGGCATGACGGGCAAATTCCACACCTGCTGGGGCGAGTTCGGCGGGTATAAGAACCCCGAAGCCCTCCGCTTTGAGGCGCTGATGATGGCCATGTACGGCGCCAAATGCAGCATTGGCGACCAGATGCTCCCGGACGGGCGCATGGACCCGGAAACCTACCGGATCATCGGCCATGCATACCGCGCGCTGGAAAGCGTTGAACCGTGGGCGTATCCCGCAGAGTCCACCGCCACGCTGGGCGTGTACCTCTCCGGCAACAAGGCATCCGACGAGGGTCTGCATTGCATGCTGCTGGAAGCCCATCTGGATTTCGATATCGTCATGCCCGGGGATGCCCTTGACCGCTTCCGCGCGCTGATCCTGCCCGACTGTGTGCAGATCGATGGGGCGGAAGCCGGGCGGATCAACCGGTTCGTAGCCGATGGCGGCGCGGTGCTGTTCAGCGGCACCAGCGCAGTGGAGGACGGGCGATTCCTGATCGATGCGGGCGTGGAGTATGACGGCGCGCCTGCATATCGTCAGGATTACTTCTGCCCGGGGGATGCTTTGCCCCTGCCCTTCGGCAATGCCCCCTTCCTGTGCTATCAGGCAGGGGAGCGCACCCGTGTCACCGACGGTCAGGTGCTGGCAAGCGTTTATGAGCCCTGGTTCGACCGTACCTATGCCCGGTTCTGCTCTCACCAGAACACCCCCTACCGCCCCGAAGCGGCAGCCCACCCGGCTGCAGTTCGCAAAGGAAATGTGGTCTATCTGGCGCACAGGTTCTGCTGTCTGTACAAGACCGACGGCGCACAGCTCTTCCGGGAGGCGGTCATTGCCGCTCTCCGGCTCATCTACCGCCCCCGCTACCGGGTGGATCTGCCCAGCGCAGGGCGCACCCGCCTTACCTGCCAGCCGGAGCAAAGCCGCTATGTCTTCCACGCCGCCTATGCCAGCTCCATTCAGCGGGGACGAACCCTTGTGCTGGAGGATATGCCGCCCATCCGCGATCTGGCTGTGACGGTGGAACTGGCAGAAACCGTCCGCAGCGTGCGGCTGGTGCCCTCCATGGAGGAGATCCCCTTTGTGCAGCAGAACGGGGAAGTCGCTTTCACCATTCCCTGCGTCAAGTGCCATCAGATGGCAGAGATCCGGGTGGATTGACGGGCATGCTCCGGGAAGCCTTGCCCGCAGGACAGGGCTGTACGAACCATGACCGATCATAACCCCGTCGGGCATCCGGTAAGCTGCCGGGTGCCCGCTGCTTTTCGTTGCCATCTCTTGCGCCGGAGCGGCTGCCATGCTACAATGCCGATTGTGCCCGCTTTTTTGGCACGAAAGGGAGGTTGGAACATGAATTACCGCAACGATAAATACGGCAATCCGCTGTCCATCCTGGGCTACGGCTGCATGCGTTTTCCCCGCAAGGGCGGCAAGACCGATATGGAGGCTTCCGAAAGGCTGGTCCGGCAGGCTGTGGAGGCAGGGGTGAACTATTTCGATACCGCATACATCTACGCCGGCAACGAAGCAGCCTTTGGCGAGATCCTCGAAAAAACCGGTCTGCGGGATCGGGTCAATATCGCCACCAAGCTGCCCCATTACCTGATCCGCTCCCGGGAGGGCATGGAAAAGCTGTTTCAGGAAGAGCTGCGCCGCCTGCGCACCGATCATGTGGATTACTATCTGATGCACATGCTCAACGATGCGGAGAAGTGGCAGCAGCTCAAGGAAATGGGCGTGGAGGAATGGATCGCCGAAAAGAAAGCCTCCGGGCAGATCCGGCAGATCGGGTTTTCCTACCATGGCAATTCGGAGATGTTCTGCCGCATTCTGGATCAATACCCCTGGGATTTCTGTCAGGTGCAGTACAACTATCTGGACGAGCACTCCCAGGCGGGGCGCAGGGGCGTGGAGTATGCCCACGAAAAAGGCATTCCGGTCATCATTATGGAACCGCTGCGGGGCGGTCGGCTGGTGAACATGCTGCCGGAGAAGACCAAGCAGCTTTTTGCCGGTTACCCTGTCAAGCGCAGCCCGGCAGAGTGGGGTCTGCGCTGGCTGTGGGATCAGGAAGCGGTCACTGTGGTGCTTTCCGGCATGAGCGACGAAGCCATGCTCACCGAGAATCTCCGCATCGCCTCCGAAGCGCAGCCGGGCGAGCTGGAGGAGGAGCACCGCGCCCTCTATGCCGAGGCCGTGCGCACCATCAACGAAAGCGTGCGGGTGGGCTGCACCGGCTGCGGCTACTGCCAGCCCTGTCCCAAGGGCGTGGATATCCCCGGGGTGTTTGCCGCCTTCAACCGCTGGCATGGCGAGGAT
This sequence comes from Clostridia bacterium, assembly GCA_017516765.1. GTDB lineage: Bacteria > Bacillota > Clostridia > Christensenellales > Aristaeellaceae > Limiplasma. Next base: position 29,310 of record JAFXBE010000007.1, read on the forward strand.
CGGCGCGGCGCATTCGCCGATTATCTCAAATGCACCACCCTTCGCAAAAACGCTACCGGCGCAGGTAATTGCATCGGTTGTGGCAAGTGCGAAGCCCACTGCCCCCAGAACATCCCCATCCGGCAGGAGCTGGCGGAGGCGGGCAAGGCGCTGGAAACGCCGCTGTACAAGCTCATCCGCTGGGGCGCAAAGCATTTTGTCCGGTTCTGATCGCCCAACAACAGAACAAGCCCCCGGCAGGCAGGCTGTCAAGCCGCTGCCGGGGGCTTGTTCTGTTTCGGAAAGGTTGCAGCTCAGCCGCGCTTCAAAACCGCAATGCTGAAAGCATCCAGCCGGATCTCTCCACCGGCTGTGCCTGTACGGTCAAGGCGCACCCAGCTGTCTGGCAGTGCACAGACGGCTGCCTCCCGGTTGGCATTCTGCAGGAACAGGTACTCCGTTCCGTCTGCGCCGTACCGGGCAGCGGCGGTTACACCGGCAGGCAGCTCCTTCACCAGCGGCTCCACCCCGTGCTCCTGCAAAAGCCCGCCCAGCACGGCGGTCAGGCAGCCGGTCTCCACCCTTGCCTGCAAGGTGAAGCAAAGCCCCTTGCCCACAGGGTTCCGGGTCAGCACGGGCAGCCCTTTGTAGAACTGGTTCTCATAGACCGCCAACGCTTCTGCGCCCTTCAGGGTGCAAAGCTGTGCAACTTCGTGGATCGGCCACTCCCTGCCCTGCCAAAGGAAGCAGTTTTCACGCCCCTTGTCCCACGCATCCAGCTCGTCGGTGCGTACACCGGTCAGGGCTTCCAGCGGCGGCGTGGTCACAAAGCGCAGATCCTCCTCGTCCACGTAGCCGCTCATGTAGGTCAGGTACACCAGCCCGCCCTCCCGGGCAAAGGCGGTCAGACGCTCCGCAAACCCTTCCCGCAGAAGGAATACCATGGGAGCGATCACTGCTTTGTAGGGGCTCAGGTCGCTCGTCTGGTCGATGATGTCCACCCCGTAGCCCGCCCTTTGCAGGGCGGCATGGTGGCTCTGCACCGTTTCTTCGTATTTCTGGTGGAAACGGTGCGCCGTCCAGGCATAGTCCAATGCCCAGCGAACATGCCAGTCGTACACCAATGCCACCGGGTTGCGGGTCACGCTGCCGCATACCTCCCGGATGCTCTCCAGCGCGGCTGCCACATCGCATACCTCCCGGAAGGCGCGGGTATCGGTGCTGCCGTCCGGCGGCAGGATAGAGCCGTGAAACTGCTCGCTGCCACCCCTGCCCGCACGGAACTGGAAGTACTGCACCGAATCGGAGCCGTGGGCAACGGCCTGCAGGCTCTGGTACAGTACCGTGCCCGGCGGGGGCAGGGTGTTCACATCGTCCCAATTGACTGCCCCGGGGCAGCTTTCCATCATCAGGAAGGGTTTCTGCCCGCCGGTGCCGCGCATCAGATCGTGCCGGAAATCTGTCCATGCGCTGATGTCCCGATCCCGCTCATCGTTCTTCCAGCGGGGGTAGTTGTCCCAGCTGACGGTGTCCATCCTGCGCCCCAGCTCGAAATAGTCGATGCCGGGGAAGGTGTGCATCAGGTTGGCGGTCACCGGGATGTGGGGGGAATACTTGCGCAGCGGCTCGCATTCCAGCAGGAAAAAATCCGCCAGATGGTCGGAACAGAAACGCCGCCACGCCAGATTGTGGTTGGGGCTTTCCCACTCGCCCAGAAAGCTGGGGGTGGTGGGGCTTTCCACCTGCTCAAACCCGGAGAACCGATGGGACCAGAAGGTGTTCCACCAGCTGTCGTTCAGGTTGTCAATGGTTCCGTAGCGCTGCTTCAGCCACTCCTGAAACGCTTTCTGGCAGCGGGGGCAGTGGCAGTCGTAGTTGTATTCGTTGCTTACATGCCACATGTGCAAAGCGGGATGGTTCCCGTACCGCTGCGCCAGCCGGGTGTTCATCTCCGTTACCTTGCGCCGGAAATCGGGGGAGGAGTAGCAGGCATTGTGCCGCGCACCGTACACATAGGGCTTGCGTTCGTTGTCCATCCGCAGCACGGAAGGGTATTTCTGCGCCATCCATGGCGGGCGGGATCCGCTGGGGGTGGCAAGGATGGCTTTGAGCCCATTCCGGTGCAGCATGTCCATCACTTCATCCAGCCATGAAAAATCGTATACTCCGTCCTCCGGCTCCAGAAAAGCCCAACTGAAGATGCCCACACTCAGCACATTCACGCCCGCCTCTTTGGCACGGCGCATGTCCTCCGGCCATACGGTATCCTTCAGCTTCATCCATTGCTCCGGGTTGTAGTCCGCACCGTGAAGAAAAAAGGTTTCGGCCATGGTCGTTTCCTCGCTTTTTGATTTTTGCCGTTTATGGAACAATTCGTCGCCCGGCAGGCTTTTCCCTTCCGGAGATCGTGGCAGCCTTTCCGGAAAGCCCGGAACCGGTTGTGGAAACAGCCGTGGAGAACTCATGGAAAACCTCCGGAACGCCATGGATAATCCTATGGCGTTCTGAGGAAAAACACCCCTGTATGCACATGTGGAAACTGTGGATGATCCACGCCGTCCACAAGGGGTTTTCCACATAAAATGCAGAAAAGCAGCCAAAACAGGCAGAAAATCGTGGAAAACCATGTGGAAACTGTGGATAATACCCGTGGAAATCCCAACACAACACGTAGTTTTCCACATAAAACCCTGTGGAAAACGCATAGGCTGTGGTAAAAAACAGGAGGCATTCAATGAAGGATTGGAAGCATCCTCTGCTGCGCAGCCGCATGGAGCATTTCAGGATCGGCATCCTGCTGGTGCTGGGTATCACCTGTATCGGGCTGCTGGCAGGGGCGGGCGTGCAGCCGCAGGTGCGAGGAACCGCGGCCGGTTCACAGCCCCTTACCGGGCTTACCGTTGCGCTGGATCCGGGGCATGGGGGATACGACGGGGGCGCAAGAGCGCACGACAGCGGCATATGGGAAAAGGAGATCAATCTGCAGATCGCCCTTGCCGTGGAAAAAGAGCTTACCGCCCGGGGTGCGCAGGTGACCCTCACCCGCCGGGAGGATATTTGCCTTGCCCCGGGCGATACCGCCACCAAAGCCCGCAAACGGGCAGATCTGAAAGCCCGCACCGATCTGGCGCAGGCAGCGGGAGCCGATGTGTTCCTGTCTATCCATCTCAACGAGTACCGCTCCCGCTCCGAAAGCGGGCCGCAGGTGTTTTATCAGCAGGGGGGCGAAGCGGGCAGGCTGCTGGCAGGTGCATTGCAGGAGGCGCTGGTCGCCGGGCTGAAGCCCGCCAAGGTGCGCAAGGCCATGGCAGGGGACTATTTCGTATTGCGCAGCCCCATTCCTTCCGCATTGGTGGAATGCGGTTTTCTCAGCAATGCCGCAGAGGAAAAGCTGCTGCTGGATCCTGTCTACCATGCAAGGATCGCCGCTGCGCTGGCAGACGGGCTTACGGAATACCGGCAGCTTCTGCAAAGGGTGGATCCGTAGCTGCAAAACTGCATGTGGAAAACTTTTTGCTCTATGTGGAAAACATGTGAATAACCCGTGGGAAATGCAATGTGCCTCTTTCGGTTGAAAAATAAGCATTTTCGTAAAAAAGTCAATAAAATCAACGGTTTCATTGGTGCGTAGAATGAAAAAACAAGCCCCTGCAAGGGTTTGAAAGTTTTCCACAAAAGAAGTGGAAAACATTACAGAATGATTTCGGAACAGCGATAAATATCACAAATTCTTCGGCGAAAAATATCCTGTAATCTTCCGGGACCCTGTGCGGAACGACCGTACAGGGTTTGTTGTATGCCGGGGAAAATGTTACAGACTGCCATATGCTTCCTGCCCGCCGCCGAGGGGAATCTTCGGTGAAAATTGATTTTCACGCTTGAATCCGACCCGCCTCCATGCTATCATCATACTGGGTCAATGTACGGATACTATCTCTGTAAAGGCGGGAAAGGGATGAACGATCTGCTCTCGGATGCCGTGATGAGCGCGGCGGAAGCCAAGCTGAAAAACCCGCTGGCATTGGCTTATGCAGGCGATACCATCTGGGATCTGCTGGTGCGCCGCCGTCTGCTGCGCTCCAACGCACAGGCGGGCACGCTGCACAAGCGGGCGGTGAGCATGGTCAATGCCAAAGCACAGGCGGAAGCCTTTGTGCGCATACAGCCCTGCCTTACCGAGCTCGAGAGCGATATCGCCCGACGGGGCGGCAACGCCCACGCCCACCATGCAGCCCCCAAGAATCAGGATCCGGTGGATTATTCCCGAGCCACCGGTCTGGAAGCGCTGTTTGGCTATCTTTACCTGTCCGGGCAGCTGGAGCGCATCGCAGAGCTTTTTGAGCTGGCGATGCCTGCCCATAACGAACGATAACATACGCTGGGAGGAAACCATCATGCCGGAACGTTCTCTTCGTGTACAGCTGGTGCGCCATACCGATAACCCGCAGGAGCTGGTGGCTCTGGGCGCAAGGCTCTGCTATGCCGGCGGCACGCTGGATTCCCTTGTGGAGAAAATCTCCAGTCAGGATCAGCAGTCCTTTGTGCAAAAGGTCATGGGCATGGGTCACGACAGTGTGCTGGAGCATGCTTCCTTCACCTTTCTGGTGGAGGGCGTAAGCCGTGTGCTGCTGGCGCAGCTCACCCGCCACCGCATCGCCTCCTTCAGCGTGCAGAGCCAGCGGTACGTCAGCTACCAGAGCGGCTTTGGCTACATCGTGCCCCCCGCCATCCGGGAACTGGGCGAGGATGCCGTAGCCGAATACAACAGCCAGATGGCGCAGATGCAGCAGTGGTACGAGGGCTGGCAGCAAAAGCTGGGCAACGCGGGCGAAAAGAGCAACGAGGATGCCCGCTTTGTGCTCCCCGGCGCCTGCGAGACCCGGGTGCTGTTCACCATGAACGCCCGGGAACTGCGGCATTTCTTCAGCCTGCGCATGTGCAACCGCGCCCAGTGGGAGATCCGCGCCATGGCGCAGCAGATGTTTGAGCAGGTCTACCCCGTAGCCCCCGCCCTCTTTGCCGATGCGGGCCCCGGCTGCATCAGCGGCCCCTGCCCCGAAGGCGGGCGCAGCTGCGGCAAGCTGCAGCAGATGCGCCAGCAGCGCAAGGACTTCCTTGCCGCCGCCCAGACTGCCCCCGAGGAGTGATCCCCACCACCCGATGCACCCTTCCCAACGGCGGCACGGCTGCCGGCGGGAGACACCAACCCATACAGCAGATACAACGCATCCAGAAAAGAACAGGAGTAAAGAAACATGGCATTTTACGATGAGCACAAGAAGGTATCCCGCAAAGAAAAGGTAGAGCGCGCCATGATGCGCGGCGGTTTTGACGACGAGGGCAGCCGCTACGGCGGCAAGAGCCCCCGGGGCGGCAACCGCAGCAACAGCCGTTTTGACGACCGCAAGCCCCAGAAGGGCGGCTTCCGCAGCGAAGGCCGCGGCGACCGTTTCGACGACCGCAAGCCCCAGAAGGGCGGCTTCCGCGGCGAAGGCCGTCCCGCACCCCGCTTCGACGACCGCAAGCCTGCCAAGGGCGGCTTCCGCAGCGACCGTCCCCGCTTCGAGGATGACCGTCGTCCCGCCAAGGGCGGCTTCCGCAGCGACCGTCCCCGCTTCGAAGAGGACCGCCGCCCCGCCCGTCCCCAGGAGGAGCGCGGCTACGACCGCTACCGTTACGATGCCCCCGTGGCTTACGATAACCCCGCCGCAGGTGCCGAAAGCGAGATCGTCCCCAACGAGAACCTGCTCTCCGGGCGCAATCCCATCCGGGAAGCCCTCAAGAGCGGCCGCGATATCGAAAAGCTGCTGGTAGCCCGGGGAGAGCTCAGCGGTTCCGCCCGCGAGATCGTACAGATGGCCAAGGAACGCCATATTCCCGTACAGGAAGTGGATCGCGTTCGTCTGGATGCCATCACCCACAACCATCAGGGCATGCTGGCGTTTGCCTCCGCTTATCAGTATTCCACCGTGGAAGCCATGCTGGCGCTCGCAGAAGAACGGGGCGAGGAGCCCTTCCTGGTGCTGCTGGACGGCATCACCGATCCCCATAACCTGGGCGCCATCATCCGTACCGCCGAGTGCGCAGGCGCACACGGCGTGATCGTGCAGGAACGCCGCGCCGTGGGGCTCACCCCCGCCGCCGTCAAAGCCAGCGCAGGCGCAGTGGAGCACCTGCCCGTGGCCCGTGTAAGCAATCTGGGCAACACCATCATCGAGTTGCAGAACAAGAACATCTGGGTCTACGCCGCCGATATGGAGGGCGAAAACTACGCCGATGCCGACCTGAGCGGCGCCATTGCGCTGGTCATCGGCGCAGAGGGCGAGGGCGTCAGCCGCCGTGTGCTCTCCCTGTGCGACAAGACCCTGTCCCTGCCCATGCGCGGCAAGCTGGACAGCCTCAACGCCAGCGTTGCGGCAGGCATCCTGCTCTACGCCGCCATGCGCGCCCGCTGACAGCCATGAAACCCCTTTTGTATGTGGACGGCTACAACATCATCGGCGCCTGGCCGGAGGCCCAGCGGGAAAGCTGGCCTCTGGACGAGTGCCGGGATCGGCTCATCCTGCTGCTGGAGGATTATGCCGGCTATACGGATCAGGAGGTGTGGCTGGTCTTTGACGGCTACCGCACCGAGCGTCCCCTGCGCACCGTGGAGCCCAAGCGGGAGCTGACGGTGGTGTATACCCGCCACGGCGAGACCGCCGACCACTATATCGAGCGTATGTGCCAGCTTCTGCCCAAATACCGGGAGGCCCGGGTCGCCACCAGCGACAGCATCGAGCAGACGCTGATCCTCGGTCGGGGCGCCACCCGCCTCAGCGCCCGGGAATTCTGGCGCGAGGTGCAAAAGGAGCGCGATCTGGGGCGTGGCAAGTTTATCCGCCAGCCGAAACAGCCTGCCCAGAGCGGCAGCGGCTCGCTGCGCAATGCGCTCAGCGCAGAGCAGTTCGAATGGCTGGATCAGCTCCGCAGACAGAAGTAATGACCCGTTTTCCTATCATACAAGGCAGGTGAACCCGCTATGACCTACATGGACGATGAACAGCTCTCTCTGGAGGATGACGATCTGATGCCCGGGGAGCGTGACCCGGAGGACGACCCCGGCGAGGAACCGGATAACGACCCCTCTGCCGAGGCGTGGAGCGCCTCCGGTCTGTTTGCCGACCGTACGGACGAGCAGGTGGTCAGTCTTGCGCAGCAGGGCGATGCGGTAGCCGTGGAGTATCTGCTGGGGAAATACAAGAATTTTGTCCGCTCCAAGGCGCGCAGCTATTTCCTGATCGGCGCCGATCACGAAGACATCGTGCAGGAGGGCATGATCGGTCTGTTCAAGGCTGTGCGCGACTACCAGCCGGAGCGGCTTTCCAGCTTCCGGGCCTTTGCGGAACTGTGCATCACCCGCCAGATCATCACCGCCATCAAGACCGCCACCCGCCAGAAGCATGTGCCTCTGAACAGCTATGTATCCCTCAACAAACCCATCTACGACGAGGAAAGCGACCGCACCCTGATGGATGTGATCGTGGAATGCCATGCCCAGAACCCCGAGGAGCTGATCATCGGCCGGGAGGAGATCCTTACCCTGCGGGACAAGGTGGAGCAGGTGCTCAGCGGTCTGGAGCAGGATGTGCTCAACGCTTATCTGGACGGCAAAAGCTATCAGGAGATCGCCGATATGCTGGGCCGCCACGTCAAATCCATCGATAATGCATTGCAGCGCGTAAAGCGCAAGCTGGAAAAATCTCTTGCAGAAAGCAAAGCGCAGGAGGAAGACTGATGCCTGCCGAGATTTACGAGGTCGTCGCACTGGCGGCGCGGTTCTGGTTTCTGCTGCTCATGGGGCTGATCGTATGGTACAGCTACCGTTGGTATGCCCGGGAGCGCCGTGCCCGCAAAAGGCTGCTCGATGAGCTGCCGGATGCAGGCTTTGTGGGCGAGTTTGTGGTCATGCGCAGTACAGGCAAATTCAAGCAGGGCGATGCGCTCCATGTTCCTTTTGAGGGCACGCTGGGCATGCTGTTCGACAACGATATCGTCCTGGACGCATCCGGGGTCGCACCCCGGCATATCCATTTCCGTTACGACCGTAAGCGCGGTCTGAAAATGCTTCCCATCAAGCAGAACAACTTCTGTACCGACCGCGGCTCCAGCGAGGACAGCCCCGCCGGTCTGTTTGCCGTGCACGGCACCCGCCTGTATGTGGGCGATTGCGAACTGCGCCTGCGTATGTTCGAAGGCTACGAGGTAAACCCGCCTCCCGGAGAGACCGCGCCGGTGTATGTTCCCATCCCCCCGGTCGGGCAGGAAGCGGGTCTGCCGCCGGCTGCCCCTGCGCCCATCCCGTACGGCCCGGCTGCACCGGTGCAGGCAGACGGCTACCGCCCCGCAGGCTATGCCGCCCCCGCCGGTTCCTTCTACGGGAGGGGAATACCTGCTGAGCCGCCTGCTTCCCCCTATGGGCGGCGGATCCGGGGACGTTTCTCCACCGGGCGTGTCGAGACCTCTCCCACTGACGGCGAGTCGGTACAGACCGCCAATCCCTACCGCAGCCGCCGTACCGTTTACGGGTTCAAACGGGTATCTCCCGACAGAGCTGTTTCCGGCACGCCCGAACCGCAGGTGCAGGAAGCCGCCCCGCCGCAGGCCGAAGAGACGGTCGTGAAACCGACTGCCCCCACGGCCCCCGGCGAACGCTCCGCCTGTGCCCCCGTACGTGACGATACCCTCCAAACGGCAGAGCCCATCCGGCAGGAAAAAACGCCTCCCGCCGCCGAAACCGTGCATACGCCCGCACCGGAGCCCGAACCCGCCGCATCTGCAAGCAGCGCGAAGCCCGTGCAGCCAAAAGCCTCCCGGGCGGAAGCGATCCAGCGGGCAGCCGCCTCTGCCGATGCTGCCCCGGCAAAGGGCAGAACACCCGAACCGCGATCCGCAGCACATCGGCTCCCCGCCGCAGAGGACGAGCTTTTCCAGCCTCTGATGGACGAGGACGACTGGGATTCCTGGGAGGAGATCCCCGCTCCCCATACGCCTGCTGCTTTGCAGCAGCCGCAGAACAATAACGATCCCGACGAAGAAGACTGGCCCTATCTGTCCCGCCCCGACCAGTGGCGCACAGAGGGTCTGTTTGCCGATCTTCTGGATGACGACGGCACCGATGCCGCCCAGCCCGGCGGCGCATACGGCAGCAGAGACATGGGCACCACCGCCCGGCGCATGCTGAGCCGCTATTTCAAAGGGGGTGGCAGGTAATGGCAAAACGCCGCGAACGGGATGATACCGATCGCCGTAAGAAGCAGGAAAAAATGCTCGTTTATGTGGAGATGATCTTCTTCTTCAGTGCATTCCTGCTCCTCACCCTCAAGGAAGGGTGGGACTGGACCGGCTTTCTTCTGGCGGTGCTTATTCCCGTGATCATCTATGTCACCACCGTCTGGCTGGCCGGATGGCTGCGGGCGGATAAGCTGCTCATGGCAATCGTCAATTTTCTGTGCGCCCTGGGCGTGCTCATGCTTCATACCACCGACAGGATCGCGGGCTTTTCCCGGGGTATCCAGCAGCTCGGGCACTACGGGCTTGGACTGGTGGTCATGTTCTGCTGCATTCTCTTTGTGCGCATCATACGCCGCTGGAAGTGGCCCGTCCGGATCCTGCTGGCGCTTTCCGTTATCCTGATCATCTTACCTGTGCTGATCGGTAAGGAGATCAACGGTGCACAGAACTGGATCTTCATCGGTGGCTTCAGCCTGCAGCCCAGCGAGATCGTCAAGGTATCCCTCGGGATCATCCTCAGCTACTACATGAGCGAGCGCAGGTTCTGGACGTGGTTTGTATTTCTGGCAATCTGCATGGGCGCGCTGATGCTGCAGAGGGATCTTGGCACCGCGCTGGTCTACTTCACCGCTTCGCTGATCCTTTTCTACGCCCATTCCGGCAACGTGCTGCTCACCCTTGCGGGTCTGGCAGGAGCGTCGGGGGCGGCAGTGTTCGGCTACCATGCGTTCCGGCACGTGCAGAACCGTGTGGCCGCCTGGAAAAACCCGTGGAGCGATTACCACAACACCGGCTACCAGCTGGCGCAGACCCTCATAGCCATCGCCTCTGCCGGGCTTACGGGCGTGGGCCTGGGACTGGGGTCGCCCTGCGATATTCCCTATTACTTTACAGACTTCATCTTCGCCATCATCTGTGAACAGTTCGGTCTGCTCTTTGGCATTTTCACCATGGTGCTGTATGCCATCATCATTCTCCGGGGCATGAGCATTGCCATCCATACGCGCTACAGCTTTTACGGGCTTCTTGCCATGGCGGTCACCGCGCTGCTGGGCATGCAGACGTTCATCATCATCGGCGGTGTGCTCAAGCTCATCCCCCTCACGGGCATAACGCTGCCCTTTGTCAGCTACGGCGGCACCTCCATGCTCAGCTGTATGGCGCTGATCGGGCTTCTGCAGGGGGTCAGCAGTATCAATCAGGACGAAATGAAATACGATTCTCAGATCAGCTGTGCGGAAGAAGCGCAGCCGGCCGTATAAACCGTACTTGCAGGGGAGGGAAGGACGATGCGTCAGAAGCGCCAAAGGTTCAGAATCATGGCTGCCCTGCTGATCGCGCTGCTGGCGGTGGCGGGTGCTTATGGCGTTTACACCGTTTCCACCTACAGCAGCCGCTGGTTCGGCAACACCGGCAACACCCGCTATCAGGAAGCGCGCAGCACGGTCATCCCCGGCGATGTGCTGGACCGCAACGGCGTTGTGCTCGCCAGCTCCGACGAATCGGGCAAGCGTATCTATAACGATGATTGGTATGTGCGCTGCGCCATGGTGCACATCACCGGCGACCCGGACAGGAACATTCCCAATGCGGTAGATTCCTTTCAGGCTTCCTATCTGCTGGGCTTTCAGACCAGCCTGAGGGAGCGCATCGGTACCCTGCTCTCCGGAGACAGGCGGCGGGGCGACAATGTGATCCTGACCGTGGATGCACAACTGCAGACAAGGATTGCCGAAGCCTTTGCCAGCGGCGAGGATACCCGCGGCAGACCGGGGGCCGTGGTGGTGATGAACTACCGCACGGGCGAGATCATCACACTGCTCAGCATCCCCAATTTCGATCCCATGGGCGATCTGGCAGAGATCGCGCAGCGCCCCAACAGCCCCTTCTGGAACCGTGCCGTCAGAAGCGTGCAGGCGCCGGGCTCCACCTTCAAGATCATTACATCCGCAGCGGTGCTGCAGTATATGCCCGGCGCAGCCAATGCCGAGTTTGACTGTACCACGGGCGCAACGCAGGTGGATGACCAGATCATCCCGGATTACGGCAACGGTCATCACGGCATGGTCTCCCTGGCGGATGCGTTCCGGGTCAGCTGCAACAATGCCTTTGCGCAGGCATCCGTCAGGCTTGGCAGCAAGTACCTGCGCCGCACGGCGGAGGATTTCGGCTTCAACGATAATTTCCTCTTCCGGGATCTGGTGGTGGAAAACAGCTCCTTCCCAGTCGATATTGCCACCAACGGCGAACTGGCATGGAGCGGCATCGGTCAGGGGCGGCTGCTGGTTACCCCCCTGCATATGTGCATGGTGGCTTCCGCCATTGCCAATGAAGGCGTAATGATGGAGCCCCGGCTGCTGCTTGGGGTCACAGGCCCTACCGGCATACAGCGGCAGGGCTTTACCGCCAAGGAATACAGAACCGCCTGCGAGCCTCAGTATGCCGCCCGCATCGAGAGCTTCATGAAGGATGTGGTGGCGCGCGGCACCGGCAGATCCGCCGCTGTGGAAGGGCTCTCCATCGCAGGCAAGACCGGCAGCGCAGAAAGCAGCATCAACAACAACAAGGTCACCCACGCCTGGTTCGTAGGGTATATCGACGAGCCGGAATACCCCTATGCCGTCTGCGTTTTTGTGGAAAACGGCGGCACCGGCGGCGCAGTGGCGGCTCCGCTGGCAAAGCAGATCTTTGCATGGCTTACGGAAAAGTGAATCGCCGTGAAGGATAACCAAAACAGGAGGTAGAAAGGATGAAGAAAAAAATGCTCATTGCGGTCGCCGCTGTATTGCTGCTGGTTTTGTCGGCAGCGGTAGCCCTGTATTTTATGCCTGTCAGCTTTGGTGGCACGTGGCCCCAAAGCCCCGCTGCCCTGCCCGGGGATACCCTTCTGACCGCAGAGCAGGTCGATGCCGACCGGCAGCAGCTGATCGAATATGTGGAAAGCGTACACCCCTTCTTTGTGGACGGCAGCGACCAAACAGCCTATCAGGCGGCGAAGGAAGCCTACCTTGCCGAAACCGGGGCTGCCATGACGGTGGATGCCTTTATGGAGAGCGCCGCCCGGTACCTGACCGTACTCGGGGACGGGCATACCAGGCTGAGTTGGCAGTACGGCGATGAGGTGTGCATCTATCACAGCTACCGCAACGGGCAGATGCATTTTGCAGACGAGACCGGCGTAACGGATTTGACTGTTACTGCCGTGGACGATGTGCCCATGGAGAAGATCATTGCCACCATGGACAGCCTGTTCCCGGCAGAAAACGAAATGGCGGTGGCAAAAAACTACAACTATTATTTCACCTCCGAAAACCTGCTCAGGGCAGCGGGGGTGAATGTGGACAAGGAATCCTTCACCGTTACCCTGTCCGACGGCAGCACCCGGGAATGCGGCTGGTTTGCAGCCGCAGAGGAAAGCGAACCTTCCGGCGAACCATGGGGCAACAAAGCCCGGTGGGACGGGGATGTTTTCGTTGTGGAATTTGTGGAGTGCGTGGATGACGACAACCTGAAGTCCATCGCCCGGGAACTGAAGCAGGCGGTGGAGAGGGGCTGCACCAAAGTGATCATCGATGCCCGGGGCAACGGGGGCGGCAACTCCAATGCCTGCGAGCGACTGCTTGAGGCCATGGGCATGAAAGCGCCCTCCTACGGCATGCTGCTCCGCTATTCCCCGGCGGCAAAGGTGCAGAAGGGTTATCTGCGTTCCTCCGGCTCCATGACCATCAAGCCCAATCCCGATGCCCGGCAGAACGATAAGGTGGCTTTGGCGGTGCTGTGCGACCGGTTTACCTATTCCTCTGCCACCATGCTGTGCGTGTATGTGCGCGACGGCGGGCTGGGCGTCCTCATCGGCGAAGCCTCTTCCAATATGCCCAACCACTATGGCGACCTCACCGCTGTTGCGCTGGAAAACTCCCATTTGTTTGCTACGGTTTCCCACAAGCGCTTCCTGCGCCCCTCCGGCGAAACGGAAAGCCGCATGGTGGTGCCGGATGTGGTAACCGCCTCCGGGGACGCCTATCAGGCAGCGATGGAGTATTTCGCAGGGAAGTAAAGCGCATCATGCGCCCCGGCTGCGGGAATCCCCCCATGCTGTCGCAGCTGTAACAGAAAAAAGAAAACATCTGCTCATCCCCTTCGGCCCCGTACCTCCGGGTCGGAGGGGATTTCTGCACCATGCACAGCACAACCCTGTATTTTCCTTGTATTTTCCCATGTTCCTTTCCTGCACTTTTTCCCCGTAGCCGTTGAAACAATCCCAATACATTCGTATACTGAGAACCGTTGGGGCTGTCCTGCCCACGGCTACCGCGTGCAGGACGACCCTTTCCCATTGCACGGGAACCTTTCCCGTTCTGCCGGATGAGGAAAAGAATCCGGCATCACGGAAACAAGAAGCATTTTGGAGGCAGACAATGAACGTAACGCAGAAGATCCTTGCAGCCCATCTGGTATCCGGCGAGCTGAAGCGGGGAACGGAGATTTCCATCCGCATCGACCAGACCCTTACCCAGGACTCCACCGGCACCATGGCGTACCTGCAGTTCGAGGCCATGGGCATTCCCCGTGTCCGCACGGAAAAGAGCATTGCCTATATCGACCATAACACCCTGCAGACCGGCTTTGAAAACGCTGACGACCACAAGTACATCGCCACTGTTACCAAGAAGCACGGCGTGTACCTGTCCAAGCCCGGCAACGGCATCTGCCATCAGGTGCAGCTGGAGCGCATCGGCAAGCCCGGCAAGACCCTGCTGGGCAGCGACAGCCACACCCCCACCGGCGGCGCCCTGGGCATGATCGCCATCGGCGCCGGCGGTCTGGATGTTGCGGTTGCCATGGGCGGCGGCGCCTATTATCTCAGCTGCCCCGGCGTGGTCAACGTGCGCCTTACCGGCAGCCTGCAGCGGGGCGTTGCCGCCAAGGACGTGATCCTTGAGCTGCTGCGCCGCCTCAGCGTCAAGGGCGGCGTGGGCAAGGTGATGGAATACACCGGCCCCGGCGTTGCCACCCTGTCCATCCCCGAGCGCGCCACCATCACCAACATGGGCGCAGAGCTGGGTGCCACCACCTCTGTTTTCCCCAGTGATGAGGTGACCCGTCAGTTCCTCAAGGCGCAGGGACGCGAAGAAGACTTCCAGCCCCTCACCGCCGACGAGGATGCCACCTACGACGAGACCGTGGAGATCAACCTTTCCGCGCTGGAACCCATGGTGGCGCTGCCCCATATGCCCGATAATGTAAAGACCATCCGGGAAGCCGGTCAGATCAAGGTGGATCAGGTCTGCATCGGCTCCTGCACCAACTCCAGCTATCAGGATATGATGCGCGTTGCCGCCATCCTCAAGGGCAAGACCGTGCACCCCGATGTGTCGCTGGTCATCGCTCCCGGCAGCCGTCAGGTGCTGGCCATGCTCAGCGCAAACGGCGCTCTGCATGATATGATCCAGGCCGGCGCCCGCATCACCGAGACCGCCTGCGGCTTCTGCATCGGCATGGGTCAGAGCCCCAGCACCAACGCCGTCAGCGTACGCACCAACAACCGCAACTTCTTCGGCCGCAGCGGCACCAAGTCCGCCGGCATCTATCTGGTCAGCTGCGAGACCGCTGCCATGACCGCCCTTACCGGCTATCTGGCAGACCCCCGCCAGACCGATGCGGATCTGACCGTGGATATGCCCGACCTGTTCGACTACTGCGACAACCTGATCATCCCGCCCGCTTCCGCCGAGGAAGCCGCCGATGTGGAGGTCGTCCGCGGCCCCAACATCAAGCCCTTCCCCCAGGCCGATGCGCTGGCAGAGGATCTTTCCGGCGATGTGCTCCTCAAGATGGAGGACAACATCACCACCGACCACATCATGCCCAGCGATTCCAGCCTGCTGCCCTTCCGCAGCAACATTCCCAAGCTGAGCGAGCACTGCCTCGCCCCCGTGGATGCCACCTTCCCCGCCCGCGCCAAGCAGGCAGGCGGCGGCTTCCTGCTGGCGGGTCAGAACTACGGTCAGGGCTCCAGCCGCGAGCATGCCGCCCTGGTACCCCTGTACCTGAAGATCCGCGGCGTGCTGGCCAAGGGCTTTGCCCGCATCCATCAGGCCAACCTGATCAACAACGGCATCCTGCCTCTGGTGTTTGTCAACGAAGCCGATTACGACCGCTTCGACCAGCAGGATACCATCGCCCTGCCCGGTATCCGTAAGCTGGTGGAGAGCGGTGCCACCGAGATCCCGGTGGAGAACAAGACCAAGGGCTTCACCGCCACCATGAAGCTGGAGCTGACCGAACGCCAGCGCAAGATGATCCTCTTCGGCGGTCTCATCAACATGATCGCCGCAGAAGGTAAATAAACCGTAAACAATTCTTGGGGGAGGGCAGCATTTCTGCCCTCCCCCAAGCTGCTTCTGCGCCTCATTCATCATTTTCTAATGTATTTTTCAGCGTCTGTATAGCTGCTTTCAAACCAAATCCCCTGCTTTTGGGGCGCGGATGTGCTATCATCATAGCTGTAAGGAGGCGAAGGATCCCGCCTCCCGGCAGAACCCTTTTCATGCAAGGGAAACTGTGGTATAATTTATGTTGGCAAACTGCCAGCCGCCAGCCCGGGCAAACCCCATGCTGTGCGAATTATCAGAAGGAGCAAGATCGGTAACATGAGCAACCAGAAGAAGCAGAAAAAGCAAAAGAAGGGTACGGGCGCAGGCATCATTGCGTTCGGCGCAGTGTACGCATTGCTTTCCGCCATCTTTCAACCCCATTCTCTGCTTGGGTACCTGCTTACGGCAGCTTTCAGCTTTTTCGGCAGTTCCATCGTGCGCATTATGGCGCAGGGTTTGGATCTGACCACCCATAACAAAGAGCCCGAAAGCCTCAAGAAGGTGCAGACAGATACCGGCAACCCCGAGGTGGACGAACTGCTCAACCGCGGCCGGGAGATGATCAAGGAGATCCGCCGTGAAAACGACCTCATCCCCGACGAATCCCTCTCCGCCAAGCTGGACGAGCTGGAAAACTACTGCGCAGAAATTTTCCGCGCCGTGTACAAAAAGCCCGCCAAGGCTCCCCAGATCCGCAAGTTCATGGAGTATTACCTGCCCACCACTCTCAAGATGGTCAAGAGCTACCGCCAGCTTGGCGAACGCGATGCCAAGAGCGAAGAAAACCGCAGGGCCCGCCGCCGTATCGACGATGCGCTGGGCGTGGTCAACGATGGCTGCCGCCATATGCTGGATCAGCTCTACCGGGATGATATGCTGGATCTGAGCACCGATATCGATGTGCTGGAGCAGATGCTCAAGCGCGACGGTCTTACCGAGGGCGATCTGCGCAAGGCTGCCCGTCAGGCAAAGGAAGCCGCCCAGCTGGACAGCCAGCTTGACGAGGTGCGCCGCCAGATCCATACCGTGCAGCAGACCGCGCAGACAGCCCCCGTGCAGCCCGCACAGGTGCAGACGGCGCAGCCCGCATGGTATGCCGTACCCCAGACCACCCCGGTGCAGCAGCCCCAGGCACAGACCATTCCCCCCCAGCAGCCCATCGTCGCCCCGGTAATGAACCAGAGCGGCGTGCAGCAGCAGGTGGATTACGCCAAGCTGCAGTCCCAGCAGCATTTCCCCCAGGCGCCCACCCTCAGCGGCGGTATGTATCCCCCGGCATGGGGCGATCAGGCACAGGCTGTGCAGCAGGCTCCCAAGGATCAGTAAAACACCGACGATACCACCCATTGCACGAGGAGGAGAAAACACATGACGGAATTCAATCCCAATCCCAACCCCACCCCCGAGACCCAGCAGGCTTTTGCCACCGCTCCCGTGCTCACGCTGCAGCCCACCACGGCTACCAGCGGTCAGCAGGTGCTGGATGAGGCCAACGCCGCGCTGGAAAGCGCCATGAATGCCGCACCCCGCGCCGAAGCCGAGGCCGCTGCTGCTGCCCAGGCTGCCGCCGAGGCTGTGGAAGCCGTCCGTGCTACCGATATGGCGATGCTTACCGAAGAAGACCGCCGCAACATTCAGGAATTTGTCAAGAAGATCGATGTGAACAACACCGACCATGTGCTGCTCTACGGCGCCGACGCCCAGAAGAAGATCGCCGATTTCAGCGAAAGCGCACTGGCGACCGTCCGCACCAACGACACCGGCGAGGTGGGCAACATGCTGGTCAATCTGGTCAATGAGATCAAGGGCTTCGGCTCCGCAGCCGAAAAGCCCTCCGGTCTGGCCGGTCTGTTCTGGAACGCCAAGAAGGCCATTGCCGATATGCAGACCAAGTACAACAAGGTAGACGCCAACGTGGATGTGATCGCCACCCAGCTGGAAAGCCATCAGGTGCAGCTGCTCAAGGACGTGAGCATGTTCAATCACCTCTACGATATGAACACCCAGTACTTCAAGGAGCTTACCATGTACATCATCGCCGGCGAACAGAAGCTGGCAGAGGTTCGTGCAGGCGAGCTTGCCGCCCTGCGCGCCGCCGCCGAGAAGAGCGGCGATGCTATGGATGCCCAGCGCGCCAACGATCTGGCCGCCAACTGCGACCGTTTTGAAAAGAAGCTCCACGACCTGAAGCTGACCCGCCAGGTCGCGCTGCAGATGGCTCCTCAGATCCGTCTGCTCCAGAATAACGACAGCCTGCTGGTGGAGCGTATCCAGTCCACCCTCAGCAATACCCTGCCCCTGTGGAAGAGCCAGATCCTCATCGCTCTGGGCATGCACCGCAGCCAGGAAGCCCTCAAGGCCCAGTCTGCCGTTACCGATATGACCAACGATCTGCTGCGCAAGAACGCCGAAGCCCTCAAGGTCGGCACCATCGAGACCGCCCGCGAGGCCGAGCGCGGCATCATCGATCTGGAGACCCTCAAGCAGACCAACCAGAGCCTGATGGATACCCTCAACGAGGTCATGCGCATTCAGGAGGAAGGCCGCACCAAGCGCATTGCCGCCGAGCAGGAGCTGGCGACCATGGAAGTAAGCCTCAAGAAGAAGCTGCTGGAAGTGCATACCTGATCCTTCACCGATCAGCCATTTACCGTCGCCCCGGCACACAGCGTGCCGGGGCGATGAAAAAAAGAACCCATCGCATTGCAAAGGAAAGGAACTACCATGAAAAAGAGCTTACCCATCAGCGTTTGCATCCTTATTTCTCTGGCATTGGTTGTCTTTGGTCTGTGCTTTGGCACAGTCAGGGGATACAATGCGGACCGGGAGCAGGTCACTGCCCTGCTGGGCGGGGATAACGGTCTTATGGATGTGCTGAGCTTCCGGGGTGCAGACGGGCATAACCTGTGCGTTGTGGCGCGCCGCCACCTGACCGCCAGCCCCGAAGTGGACGAGCTGAGCCGGATCGCCACGATCCTGACCGACGATACCCAGCCGCTTTCCGAAAAGAAGCTGGAGAACGATTGTCTGGATGCTGCCGTGCTGGCGGTAAAGGCAGAGCTGGGCGGCAGTGAATCCTACCTGCAGAGCCAGCGCGACCAGAAGTACGTGGCTATGCTGGAGGGCGATCTGAAGAACCTGTCCGCAGCCGATAAGGGCAGCCTGTACAATCAGGCGGCGCAGCAGTTCAACGAGAAGCTCAACGCCCCTGTTTCCGGTTGGATCGCGGGTCTGCTGGGCGTTAAGCCCTGCGAGCTGTACCAGTGAGGTGCACGGTTGTGATGCGTGCAAAAGGAGTAAACATGAAAAAGTGGATCTGTGGTATTCTTTCCCTGATGCTTGTGCTTTGCAGCACCGCTGCGCTGGCTGCCGCCCGCATGCCCCAGAGCCGCGGCGTGCTGACCGACGATGCCGATGTGCTCAGCGCCGCCGTAAGCGCAGCCATTACCGAGTATGCCGGCGATGTGGAGAACGAGGTGGATGTGAACCTGCATGTAGCCATCGTTCACTTCTTCGATGGTCTGGACGCCCAGACTTTTGCCAACCGCCTCTTTGAAAAGTGGGAGCTGGGCAAGGAAGACCTGCTGCTGGTCTGCGCCGCCGGTGAAGACAGCTTCGCCACTGCGCTGGGCAGCGAGGTAGAAAAAGAGCTGGGTAAGCAGAATGTAGACAATCTGCTCTACACCTCCTCCGAGTTTTCTGCCCATATCGCCCGGCAGGAGTACGATCTGGCGTTCGCCAAGTATTTTGCAGCCTTCAACGAGCTGATCAACAAGCGTTTCGACAGCAGCGTGACCCTGCCCAAGACCCTTGCCTCCGTCGGGTCCTATAACGGCGGGGCTGTGCAGGAGTACCAGAGCCAGCCTTCCGGTCTGGGCGGTCTGTGGAACCAGATCACCTCCGGAGTGGCGGGCGAGCGGGAAGACACGGTCTATATGCCCAGCCTGTGGACGCAGACCGTGCAGGGCGTGGTGGATAACAGCGCAGACTATACCCACTACACCGAACAGGACAGCTCCAACGGCATCGGCGTTGGCGGCTGGATCATCCTCATCATTCTGATCCTGATCATCTTCAGCCAGAGCCATCCTGTGCGCAAGGCAAAGCGCAGCTACCGCAAGAGCGGCGGCAGCAAGCCTCTTGGCTGGATCGGCGCACTGATCGGGCTGAGCGTGCTGTCCAAGCTGTTCCGCAAGTAATCCATACGAATGGGAAGGATCCTTCATGAGATACTGGAAAGGGTTCAGGGACGGCATCCCCATTGCACTGGGGTATCTGTCGGTATCCTTTGCCTTTGGGATACAGGCTGTTTCGCTGGGGCTCACCCCCCTGCAGGCGGTGCTGATCTCTTTGCTCAATGTTACCAGCGCAGGGCAGCTGGCCGGTCTTCAGCTGATGACCGTGGGCGCAGGGCTGCCCGAGATGGCGCTTACCCAGCTGACCATCAACCTGCGCTATGCGCTCATGAGCATCAGCCTCAGCCAGAAGCTGGATGAGAGCATGACCACGCCCCACCGGCTGCTCCTCTCCTTTGCCAACACCGACGAGGTGTTCGCTGTGGCCTCCAGCCAGAAGGGCAAGGTGGGCAGGGCGTACCTCTACGGGCTCACCAACGGCCCGGTGGCGGGCTGGGTGCTGGGCACCGCGCTGGGTGCGCTGGCGGGCGGTCTGTTGCCTGCTTCCGTTACAAATGCGCTGGGCATCGCCATTTACGGCATGTTCATCGCCATCGTGCTGCCTCCCGCAAGAGCCATGCGGGAGGTGCGTGTCGTTGTGCTGATCTCGGTGGTCATGAGCTGCATGATCACCTTCCTGCCGTTCCTGAGCTTCATTTCGGACGGCTTCCGCATCATCATCTGCGCGGTGGTCGCCTCTGCGCTGGGCGCATGGCTGCTGCCCCCGCCCCTGCCCGATGAGGGCAGCGACGAAAAGGAGGCGCTGGACTGATGGAGTGGAGCAAATTCTGGTTGTATGTGCTGGTCATGGCAGGTGTCACCTACCTGATCCGCATGCTGCCGCTGGCAGCGATCCGGGGCAAGGTGAAGAGCCGGTTCGTACAGGCGTTCCTTTACTATGTGCCCTATGCGGTGCTGGGAGCCATGACCATCCCTGCGGTGTTTTCCTCCACCGGCAGCCTGCCGGGGGCGATTGCAGGCGTGGTCGCCGCCGCCGTGCTGGGCTGGATGGGCAAGGGATTGCTTACCGTCGCAGCTGCCGCATGCGTTGCAGCCTATGTGGCAGCAATGTTTCTGCACTGATTGCAAAAAACCTGTACAAACCTATTGCAATTTGTTCCTTGTCGTGATACAATGAACCTTGCGACTGGATAAATAACTTAGGAGGTGAAAGCATGCCCAATATCAAGTCTGCTATGAAGCGCGTGAAGGTGAGCGAGAAGAAGAATCTTCGCAACCGTATCGTGAAGTCGAAGGTGAAGACCGCCGTCAAGAAGTTTGAATCGGAGGTCGCTGTGAACGCTGCCAACGCTGGCGCTCAGTACAGCGCTACCACCTCCGCTATCGATAAAGCCGTCATCAAGGGCATCATGCACAAGAATGCGGCCAACCGCAAGAAGGCCCGCCTGGCCAAGAAGCTGGCTGCTGCCCAGTAAGCTGACGCGTTTCATGCATGAAAAGCAAAACGGAAGGTTCATCCTTCCGTTTTTTGCATTGGAGGAAAAAGATCATGTCCCTGCAAGAAATCACCCCCCGCATCTGGATGCTGCCCGGCGACAGCTATACCGACCGCCCCAACCTCTACTACATTCTGGGTGACGAGTGCAGTCTGGCGGTGGATGCGGGCGCATCGCCCGCCCATGTAAAGGACTTTTACCGCGCTGTTGAGCAGAAGGGCTTCCCGCTGCCCGGGATCACGGTGATCACCCACTGGCACTGGGATCATACCTTCGGTCTGTGCGCCGTCGAAGGGGAGACCCTTGCCAGCGAAGCTGCCTGCGCCCAACTGCAGGCTGTGCAGCGCTGGGCGTGGGATCGTCCCGCCATGCACCGGAGAGAGCTGACGGGGCAGGATATCGCCTTTTGCAATATGTGCATCATGCGGGAATACGGCGCGGATCTTTCGAAAATTCAGGTGGCGATGCCCCAACGGGCTGTCACCCGCCCCGAAACGCTGGATCTGGGCGGCATTACCGCCCACCTGCTGCCCGTGCCCTCCCCCCACAGCGAGGATCAGCTTTCGGTATACATCCCGGAGGAAAAGACCCTGCTGGTAGGCGACGGCAACTGCAAGGATGTGTACGGGCATCAAGGTATGTACGAGGAAGAAAGCCTGCAGCGGTGGATCGCCTTTCTGGAGGGCATCGACCATGTGCATCATCTGGAAGGGCACGGCGATCCGCTGACCGGGGAAGAAAACCTGGAGGATCTGTACACGGAGCTGGCGGAGTGCCGCCGCTATGCCGCCCAGCGCGCATTGGTGCGGGAATACAAGGGCAGTTATGTGCAGAAGATGCGCAAGTATGTGGGGCATGCCCCCTTGCTGATGACCGGCTGCGCCGTGCTGCTGGAGAACGAAAAGGGCGAGCTGCTGTTGCAGAAACGCCGGGATAACGGCTGCTGGTCGCCCCCCGGCGGTGCCGTGGAAATGGGGGAGACCGCCGAAAACGCCGCCCGCCGGGAGGTATGGGAGGAAACCGGCGTGGTGCCCGGTACGCTGGAGCTGGCAGGGGTATACACTGGCGAGGATCGTTTCTTCTACTATCCCAACGGGGATGTGTGCTGCTATACCCAGCTGGTATTCCGCTGCCGGGATTATGTGGGTCAGCCCATGCAGAACACCGATGAGGCGCTGGAGCACCGCTTCTTTGCCCCAGATGCTTTGCCCGACGATCTGAACCCCTGCGATGCCGAAAACATCCGGGACTGGGCAAAGGGCACATCCGGTATCGTCTGCCGTTGATCGGCGTCTGCCCATGCAGGAAATAATGCCGAAAGCATCGAAAGATACAGGTGGAAAAGTATTCATGCATTACAGGAGGGAATCCCATGGCAAAGCTGGAACGTACCGTCAACGAAGATTTTCATGCATTGCTTTCCCGGATCGACCGGGGTATCCTCAATGGCAGCATCTCCGCCTCTGCGGAGGATGGCAGCAATTTTTCTGCCGGTGATGTGCGTTGTGCCGTGCGTGTCTACGAACGCTATTCCATGATGGGCAGCAACCGGGTAAGC
Source organism: Clostridia bacterium (assembly GCA_017516765.1). Taxonomy (GTDB): domain Bacteria; phylum Bacillota; class Clostridia; order Christensenellales; family Aristaeellaceae; genus Limiplasma. The sequence goes on from JAFXBE010000007.1 coordinate 52,129, forward strand.
CTTACGGTGACCCTTTTCCAGCCCGGCGCAGGGCAGCCGGTACAGGTCAGCGGCATCACCTCGGGCGGCAGTCAGGGTACGTTCCTGAAGATCAACACCTGGGGCGAGGAGAGCTTCCTGCACAAGCTGGAAGAGCTTCTGTAAGCCAAAGTGGCTGTAAATTCATTCCGTTCTGCCCTTGTTCCGCCGTGCGGGTTGTGGTATACTGCCCTTAGAGAAAACAAAAGATTCGGAGTGCATACACACTCAAGGAGGCGTTTCCCCGATGATTGCCATTGCAAATGACCATGCCGGTATCGATCTGAAGCCCACTGTTATTTCCGTGCTGGATGAGTTGGGTATCCCCTACAAGGATTGCGGCACCCACAAGCGCGAAAGCTGCGATTATCCCATCTACGCTGCCCGTGCCGCCAAGGCTGTGGCCTCCGGCGAATGCGATCTGGGTATCGTGCTCTGCGGCACCGGCGCAGGCATCGGTATGGCTGCCAACAAGGTGGAGGGCATCCGCTGTGTGATCTGCTCCGATACCTATACCGCCAAGATGAGCCGCCTGCACAACAACGCCAACATGCTGGCGCTGGGCTCCCGCGTGGTAGGCACCGAGCTGGCCAAGGACATCGTCCGTGTCTGGCTGATGACCTCTTTCGAGGGTGAACGCCATGCCCGCCGTGTTGCCCTGATCGACAAGCTGGATCGCGGCGAAACGCTGGAATAATCAAACAATCAGAAAAACAGCAGGGGCTGCTGCAGACAACATTCTGCAGCAGCCCCTGTTTGATTTGCCCGGTTTTCCGGGCGGCATGGCGGCGCATAAACCGGCTATACCAGCCCCTCTTCCGTCAGCATTTGCAGCACCCTTGCTTCCCGCTCCAGCATGATGGTATATACGGGATCGAACCGTTCATCCCCGCTGCGGTCCCGCAGGTTCACCTCTGCGGCATGGGCAGGCGATGTCCATTCGGGGGTAAAGCGCTCTTCGGCTTCGTAATCGTCAAGGTTCTGCTCTGCGGCGGTATCCTCCACCTCGCACAGATAGTAGTAGTTGTCCTGTACAAAGGTATCGCCCCGCTGCCCCCGCTGGATGCGGTGCACCTGCCCGTAGGGTCTCACGGTTCCGGGCTTTACACACAGCCCGGTCTCCTCCTGTACCTCACGGCACAGGGCGGAAAGATGATCCTCGCTCCCTTCGATGCCGCCGCCGGGGAACTTGTAGTAATCCAGCTCCAGACTATGCACCATGGCGATTTTGCCCTCCCGGCAGATGATGCCCCGCACAGAGGGGCGCACGAACCGGGGCGCAGAAGGGTCGTAGTCCTTCAGATCGATCATAAACAGCATCCGCATGGGTTTTGCCTCCTCAGGTGGTCTCCATCCAATGCCAGATCAGCGTCTCGTAATGCAGGAGCAGCAGATAGCCCAGCCCGTCGTCCATCACAAAGGGAGCGATCCGGCTGTCCTGCCGCCCTTCCGGCGGCTCTGTCCACAGCTCGATGGCCAGCAGCTTTTCATCCTCCCGGCACTCCATATGGGTGATCTCGTAATCCAGAATCCCTTCCAGCAGCAGTTGCATGAAGGTCTGCATCTCTTTGGCATTCAGAGATTCTTCTTTTTCCGGATCCGGAGAAAGGTCTTCAAAATGATCCCACTTGACCCCCTCCGCTCGGGCTCCTGCAATGTGCAGCATGCAGCCGTGGTACAGCTCCTCCTCCTGCGGCAGGGTGGCGGAATCGGCAAACAGCAACAGTCCGTCCTCTGCCTCCGCCAGCACGGCGGTCTCGTCGGGAACGAGCCGGATATCGCTGCTGCTGTAGGGATAATCCGACAGCTGCCGGGAACGGTTGCCCCGGTAGCGCAGCCCGTGGATAGCGGCAAGGCTGAGGGGGAAGAGGGAGCGGATCGCCGGATAGCCCCCATTGGCGACGATACCGGGATAATCCCCGAGAGGCACCCAGACCGCGGGTTCATCGGGCAGCTCCTGGTTCTTCAGCCCCAGCTGCTTCCCGGCTGCGGCGGGGGAAAAGCGGTACGCCGTGATCTGCTCCCGGTCGGTGATCCCCTCTGCCCGCAGCAGCATGTTGTACAGGTATTCCCTGCGACCTTCCCAGAGGGCTTCGGGCATGCCGAAGGTCTGCTCCGAAAGCAGCCGCTCTATTCCGCTGCCGCCCACCTCCCGGCGCAGGTCGAAATCCTCGTCTCCGGGATATACCTTCAAAAGCCGGGCTTCGGGCATGGCTGCCGCCACAAAGCAGAGCCAGACGGTCAGCCCGATGCAGATCAGAAAAATACCGGGCATATAGGCATCCAGCCAAATGACCGAAAATACCCCGAAGAGGGGCAAAAATACCGCCGCACAGACGCAGGCATAGTATTTGCCGAAGCCGGGCTGTACGCTTTCAAACCGTTTGGCGGCAGCCTTCAGAAAGCTGCGCTCCCGCTTTGCGGCATAGGGCTTGCGGTTGACCAGCTTCAGGATCAGCCCCATCAGCATTGTCAGCAGAACCAGCGCACAGCCGCCCACAAACAGGATCACCGCCGCATCGGCATATTCGGCATACCCGTAGCCGTATTCCTCGTAATGCATCACATAGAGCATGGCTGCGCCTGCTGCGATCCAGCCAAGGCTGTGCAGAAAACCAAGTGGGTGCTCCCGGAGGGTTCTGGGCATGGTTTGCATCTCCTTTACCGGAAAATTCGGCGAACAGCTTCGCTGCCGCCATTATAGCGTATTCCGCCTGTCTGTACAATGAAGGAGCTGTATTGAAACGGTTTTCGGGTCATAAAGCAAAATATTTCATTCTTGATGTAAAATATATATTGCATTTTGCAAACTGTTATGCTATACTCCCATCATCGGCAGGAAGGCTGCCGAAAAAACGCTGTGTAATGCAAGGAGATGTGCAGTATGAGCAAGACGGTACAGATACAGGACGAACGCCTTGCCCGGCAGCAGAATGCGCTGGGAGCGGTCGGTTATTGGATGGTCATGGCTCTGCAAGCGGTGGCGCTGGCGGTAAAGCTTCTGCTGGGCGCAGGACTGCGGGTCTGTGTGTTGGATCTTGCCGTGCTTGCGGTGGGCGCTGTCGGTATGGTGCTGGTGCGCACCCGCAACGGTCTGTGGGGGCAGAAGGACGAAGCCCTCCGGGAGATCGATCAGGCAGGGCTTGCCAAAGTGTTCATGGTGCAGTTTTTTCTGATCCTCATCGGCGAATTCCTGCTGTTCTTTCTGGATGACGCCAATCTGATCTGGTACCTGCCCTACCTGCCCGTATGGATCATTCCCGCCCTGTATGTCATGATCAGGGGCTACCGCAGTGGGCTGTACACCTATGGCACCAAAAAAGCGGAGACCCACAGCAAGCGGCAGCTGCTGTGGCGCACCGCGCTGGGTGCGCTGTTCTTCGGCATCGTCATGGGCGGTCCCGACTGCTTCCGGGATGGCGCATTCCAACTTACCGGTCTTTGGAAGGTGCTGGGCATGGGGCTTTGCTGGGGTGTGCTGTTCTACGGCATGATGCTGCTGTTTCTGAAGCTGGGCGACAAGAAGGCCGATCAGCTGGTCGCCGCCGAGGATGCCCGCCCGGAGGGGGAGAACGATGAAGAATAAGAAAATGAAGATCGCCCGCATCGAAAAGGATCTGAGCCAGGAGCAGCTGGCAGAACTGCTGGGCGTTACCCGCCAGACCATCGGACTGATCGAGTCCGGCAGCTACAATCCCACGCTCAAACTGTGCGTTGCCATCTGCAAAGCACTGGACAGAACGCTGGATGAGCTGTTCTGGCCGGAGGAGGAATAAAACAGGGGGCGCAGCACCATGGTGCTGCGCCCCCTGTTTTACTGTGCAAAGGGGAAGACTTCCCGGAAAAATACCTTCCCGGTATGGATCCCTTTGATGCATACCTCCACCCGGCTGCTTTCCAACGTCAGAAAGGTGATGTTGCCCTGCCGGGGCTGCGCCGGATCGCCACCCACCGTGGTGGGGCAGATGCTGCCGTTGTTGATGTACAGGTTGCTGCGGGGGGCGTCCCATTCCACGGTCGGTGCGTAGTGGGTATGCCCGGACAGCAGGATCATATGCCGGTGTGCATCCATCAGCCGCTGCAGGCGGTCGTCCTGCTCCCGGCACAGATAAGGCTGCATGTCAGCCGTCCGCTGGGGGTTGTGGGCGATCAGCGGCGGGTGGCAGAGCAGCAGGTGGATGCCTGCTTCCGAGGTTGCAAGCCGCTGCTCCGCAAAGCAGATCTGCATGCCCTGCCGGGGAAAAAAGAACTGTTTCTGATGGTAGCAGGGGTTCAGCCCGATCAGGTCGGTTTCCCCGTCCGGCATGGCGTGGAACGCACCGCTTTCATCCCGGCAGATCCCGGGGGCTGCAATGCTCTGTTCAAAGGCTCTGTAAGCGGCGTCGTCCCGGGCGGGATTGTCGTGGTTGCCGGATACGCAGTAGACAGGCACACCGGGGGCATGGCGGTGCAGACACTCCCGCAGCAGGGCATACTGCTCCGGCTGCGCCCGGTCTGCCAGATCGCCCACGATCAGAAGGGCGGCTGCATCCTCCATGGCTTCAAGGGCGCAGCAGAACCGTTCTGTTTTCCGAACCAGATGGATGTCGCTGATCACTGCATATTTCATACGCCGTTCACCTCTTTTGCGCCTTACCCCTTCTTTGCCTCCTGCTCGGCGATCCGCTCTGCCAGATCGTACAGATAGACCCACCGCTCGGTCTTCTCCTCCAGCTGCGCTTCCAAAGCTGCCTTTTCCTCCATCAGCTCCTGCAGGCGGATATAGTCGCTGGCATTCTCGGTGATGGCGGCATCGCAGGCAGCAATGCGGGCTTCCAGATCGGCAATGTCCTGATCGATGGTGGCGTACTCCCGCTGCTCCTTGAAGGAGAATTTCAGCTTCTGGGGCGGGCGGTCGGTGCGCTGCCTGTCCCGGGGCTCTTTATGCTCCTTGGGGGCGGCGGGCTTTTCGTCCATTTCCCGCAGCAGCAGCCAGTCGGAATAGCCGCCCATGGTGCGGCGCACGGTACCGTCGCCCTGCACCTCCAGAATGGAGGTGGCGATCTTGTCCAGAAAATACCGGTCGTGAGAAACCGTGACAACCGCGCCGGGGAACTCGGTCAGGTAGTCTTCCAGAATGGTCAGGGTCTCCACATCCAGATCGTTGGTGGGCTCGTCCAGCAGAAGAATGTTGGGCGCGCTCATCAGGATGCCCAGCAGGTACAGTCGCCGCCGTTCCCCGCCGGAGAGCCTGCCGATGGTGGAAAACTGCAGGTCGGAGGGGAAGAGGAACCGCTCCATCATCTGGGTGGCGGAGATGCGCCCCTCTTTGGTGTGCACCTCGGAAGCCACCTCGTGGATGTAGTCGTAAGGACGTTGAGCGGGATCCAGCTCCCGCCCCTCCTGGGTAAAGTAACCGATGCGCACGGTACCGCCGAAATCCACGCTGCCGCTGTCGGGCTTCAGCTCCCCGGCGATCATGTTCAGCAGGGTAGATTTTCCCGCGCCGTTGCGCCCGATGATGCCCACCCGGTCATCCCGCAAAAGGGTGTAGGAAAAATCCCGGATGATGGTGCGGTCTCCGTAGGCTTTGGAGACATGCTCCAGCTCCACGGTTTTGCGTCCCAGCCGGGATGCGGCGGAGGTGATGGAGACCGTGCTGCCGGTCTGGGGCGCTTCCTGCGCCTTCAGGGCTTCATAGCGGGCGATGCGCTCCGTGCTCTTGGTGGAGCGCGCCCGGCAGCCCCGCATGATCCATTCGGTCTCCTTGCGGAGCAGCGCCTGCCGCTTGCGTTCCGAGGCCTGATCCATCTCCAGCCGCTGGGCTTTCAGCTCCAGATACCTGGAGTAGTTGGCCTCGTAGAAATACATTTTGCCAAAGGTCAGCTCGGCGATACGGGTCACCACGTTCTCAAGGAAGTAACGGTCGTGGGTGATCATCACCAGCCCGCCGGTGAACCGGGACAGCTTTTCTTCCAGCCATGTGACCATTTCCGCATCCAGATGGTTGGTGGGCTCGTCAAGGATCAGCACATCGGCGGGGTGGACGAACACCGTCGCCAACGCCACACGCTTGCGCTGCCCGCCGGACAGCTGCCCGATCTTCTGGTCAAAATCGGTAATGCCCAGTTTGCTCAGCGTGGCTTTGGCTTCATATTCGTTCAGATGACGGAACTCGGCGGGATGCCCTGCAAACACCTGCTCCAGAACGGTCAGGTCGTCATCCATATCCGGCACCTGGGGCAGATAGGCGATCTGCACATTGGGATCCTTCGTCAGCCGACCGGAATCGGGATCCTCCACCCCGGCAAGGATCTTGAGAAAGGTGCTCTTGCCGGTGCCGTTGACGCCGATCAGCCCCACCCGCTCGCCCGGGTTCAGATAGAGGGTTACGCCGTCCAAAAGTTGCTTCATGCCATAGTTCTTGCGGATATTCTCAGCGGTGAGCAGCATGGGTTACCTCCGGGAAAGAATCGTTTTGGTCTTGAAAACTCTCAAACAGTATAGCACAGGGCGGTGGGGTTGTGCTACCTGCCGGTGAAAGATGTGCAATGCGTGACAGGACTTCATAAAATTTCTGTTGACGGTTTCCAAACATGTGGTTTATACTATGTATAAACAAAGGAGGGGTTTCGATGCAGGTTCAGTTGAAGGCATGGGGCAACAGTCAGGGCATCCGTTTTTCCCGTGAGTTTCTGGCTTCTGCCGGATTGAAACCGGATGCGGTTCTCAATGCCGAAATTCAGGATGGTAAGATCATTTTGAGCAAGTCTTTTCAGCACCTTGCGGAGCGCGCCGCCCGGTTCGGCGGGAACCTGAATCTCATGGAGGAGATCTCCTGGGGCGAGCCCGAGGGAAATGAGGTGTGGTGATGGCAGCTTTTGAACAGGGCGATCTGTTGATGATCGACGGCATCCGGCAGCCTGTGATGGTTGTGAGCAACAATGTGTTCAACGAAAGCGGCAAGGCGATCGTCTGTCCCATCGTTGCCGGTGCACAGGACGGGCCTTTTCACATCTGGCCGAAGGATTCGCCCGTGAATGGCGTTGTGCTGTGCGAGCAGGTCAGGTATCTGGATCTGGCTGCACGCCGGTATCACAAGCTGACAACTATGCATAAATTCGACATCATGGATATTTCGGATGCGGTCGTCAGTATGATCGAGTATCAGTAATACGTGTGAGCAGCGGGTTGAAAGCCCGCTGCTTTTGTATGTGTTTTTCCTCCCTTGACACCTTTCGCCACAAAGCGTAATATACTTATATGAACACGTTCATAAAATACTGGGGAGGGATCCAATGCCCAAAATCATTGAAAATCTCCGCGACCAACTATTGCAGGAAGCCCGCAGGCAGATCTCCGAGCGGGGCTACACCGGCACCACTGTACGCTCTGTGGCAGGAGCCTGCGGGGTGGGCGTGGGCACGGTGTACAACTATTTTCCCTCCAAAGAAATGCTGATCGCCGCCTTTATGATGGAGGACTGGCAAAAGCAACTGGATGCCATGGCGGCGCTGCCCAAAGACCGTCCGGAAGCGCTGCTCCGGGGCGTGTACGAAGCTCTGTGCGCTTATGCGGCGGGGCATCGGGATCTGTTTTCCGACGAGGGAGCAGCCAAGGTGATGTCGCTGGGGTTTGCGCCCCGCCACCGGATGCTTCGGGAGCAACTGGCGGGCTTCATCCAGCCTGTCTGCACGGGCGGCAACGCCGCTTTCACCGCCGCCTTCATTGCCGAATCCCTCATTTGCTGGACGATGGAAGGTACCCCCTTCGACACCCTGTACCCGGTTATTCATAAGCTCATTCACTAATATACCAATCCAAAGGAGGCCATCCCCATGAGCAGTTTTGAGAATCTCCGCATTGTGGACAACTTCTACCAGACATCCCTGTTCTTCCCTATGCCCACGGTCATCATCAGCACCCTGTGCGACGACGGCAGCACCAATCTGGGCCCCTACTCGCTGGTGCAGCCCTACTATGTGGCGGGCAAGGATTACTATGCCATGCTGCTCAGCTGCCGCAACTCGTCCAACACCGCCCAGAACATTCTGAAAAACGGCAAGTGCACCCTCAACTTTATCGATGATAAGCCCGCCACCTTCAAGGAGGCGGTCAAGCTGTCCTGGCCCGGCGACAAGCCCGAGGACAAGATGCCCAAGTGCAAATTCCGGCTGGAAAAGTCCCTGCTGGAGGAAGAAACCGGCGAAGCCCGCCCCATGGTGCTGACCGATGCCATTCAGGCCATCGAATGCACCTGGGTGCGTGAGCTGGACGGTGCCGATCGGGATCAGCCCGGCGAACTGAACGGCTACGAGCCGCCCTACCACGATTTCAACGGCATCACCTCCAAGTTCGGCGCTCACTTCATCCTGAAGATCGACAAAATCCTGATGAAGAAAAAGTACGCCGATGCCATCATCAACGGCGTAAAGGCCAAAGATTTCCCCGCCCTGCCGGTGGATTACGGCTACCGGGATTCCAAAAACTTCTGGTTCCACCGCAAGACCCGCATGCGCGCCGAGCTTTTGCAGGTGCGTCAGGCCTCGCTGGAATCCGTCCGCTATGCCGCCGACCGCGCCGATGATACCGTCAAGTTCACCGACGAAGCCCTCATGACCATTCTGGGCGTGCCCCGGGTGTTCCTGTCCGTGGTGCTCAAAGGCTGCGTGGCTTGGGCGAAGGAAAACAACGTAACGCTGGTCACCGCCGAGCATATGCAGATCATCAACGACAAGCGTGCCAAGGAAAAGGCGAAGAAGTAAAGGAGGAAACCAACCATGAAGATCGTTCTTGCAGGCGCTTTCGGCAATCTGGGCGCAGAGATCCTCAAATGTCTGTGCGCTGCCGGCCACGAAACAGTGGCGGCGGATGTCCGCGAAACCCCTCCTCCCGGCTGCGAAGGGAAGTACACTTTTGTACAGATCGATGCCACCAAACCCGAGACCATGAAGGGACTGTGCGATGGGGCGGAGGTGGTCATTACCACAGTGGGTCTCACCGGCGCTTCCACCGCCGTTACCTCTTACGATATCGACTATCAGGGCAACATGAACCTTTACGCCGAAGCCAAAGCCGCCGGTGTGAAGAAGTTCAACTACGTCTCCGTTATCTCCTGCGACGAGCCCGGCGCGGAAAAAGTGCCTATGCTCCACGCCAAGTATCTGGTGGAGGAGGATATCAAGAAGGAAGCCATGGATTGGGTCATCTACCGTCCCACCGGCTACTTCTACGATATCTGCAAGGTCTTCAAGCCCTATGTGGATAAGGGCGAGATGCAGCTGCTCAAGGGCTTTGGCGGCGTGAAGGCCAACGTGGTGGATTGCCCCGACTTTGCCCGGTTCATTGTGGATCACATGTGCGATACCAACGTCACCTATAACGTGGGCGGCAAGGAGACCTATACCTACGAAGAAATGGCAAAGCTGTGCTTTGACGCTGCGGGGAAGCCCCTCAAGATCAAGTGGGCGCCCGTCTGGCTGTTCGGCATCCTTGCCAACCTGCCCAAAATCAAGAAAGCGGGCAAGCACGACATCATCCTCTTCTCCAAGTGGACGCTGAGCCACGATCTGGTGGGCGACACCGTCGTGGGTGAGAAGAGCTTTGCCGAATACATCAAGAGCTACTTTGGTTAAGGAGGAACATCACCATGCCCTGGGATCTGCTTGGAATCCTGCTCATCGTCTGCGCGGTGGCCTGCGCTGTCGGTTTTTATAAGTTCGTATACTTCCTGTCCATCGGCTATGGTTTTGCGGTGGCTGCCGGCGGCATCGCCACGCTGATCATGTACTTTGTCAACCCTTCCGCTACGCCGCTCTGGATCATGCTGGCGGAATGCGTGCTGTTCGTCTGTTACGGCGTCCGCCTCAGCGGCTTTTTGCTGGTGCGTGAGCTGAAAAGCCTCACCTTCCGCAAGACCGATGTGGCAAAGGATACCCTGAACAAGAACAGCGAAAAGAAGATGCCCGTCTTTGTGCTGGTCACCATCTGGGTGAGTGTTGCCATCCTGTACACCGCTCAGGTCAGCCCCATGCTGTTCCGCTATACCAATGCCTCCGTGGATGCGATCGTACCTGTGATCGGCTTTGCGGTGTCCGTATTTGGTCTGGTGCTGGAATCCATCGCCGACAACCAGAAGTCCGCCCAGAAGAAGGAACGCCCCGACATGGTGGCTACCAAGGGTCTGTACAGGATCTGCCGCTGCCCCAACTACTTCGGCGAGATCCTGTTCTGGACGGGCGTGTTCATCAGCGGTCTTACCACCTATGCGGGTGCGGGACAGTGGATCACCGCCGTGCTGGCATACATCTGCATCGTGTACATCATGTTCAACGGCGCCCAGCGTCTGGAGAAGCGTCAGATGGCCCGCTACGGCGACAACGCCGAGTATACCGCCTACGCCGACAAGACCCCCATCATTATCCCCCTGCTGCCTGTTTACCACCTGAACAAGAAGGTCTGATCCTCTTGCATCCTCACACAAAGGAGGCATTGCCATGAATGACTTTTCCGTTGCCATGGCGCTGGTTGACTATATACCCGTTGTGCTTTTTGCCGCCGCCGGAGTAATCCTGATGCGTGATCTGTACAGCAAAATGAGCAAGGGAGCCTTTGCACTCTTTGCTGCAGGTGTCATCGACGTGACCATCGCCGGAGCGTTGAAAGCCACATGGAAGCTGCTCTATGCTGCCAATGTTTGCGACTTTGCTGCCCTCAATGCCATGTTTTTCCCGGTGCAGTCCATCGGCTTCCTGCTGGCTGGTATCGCCATGCTGGCGATGCTTCTGCACCCGCAGGCGGAACATACTGCGCTGGCGATAGCTCCGCCTGTGTTCAGCGGCACCTTTGTGTTCGTCGGTCTCATGGTGGCAGGGTTGGGCATGATGGATGCGGTATTGTGCATCCTTTCTGCCAAACTGAAAAAGCCGTGGCTCATCGCTGTCTTTGCGGTATCCTTCCTGTGCTCGCTGGGCATGGGATATTTGTCAAGCAAGGATTTTGCCGAAGCCGCCATGAACTGGATCGCCGAGGGCGTGAACGTGGTGGGGCAGGGGCTGCTCCTGTTGGGTACCGTGCTGCTGCACAAGGCAGGGCTGAAGGAAATGAAAAGCTGCCGGGAGGCATAAGGAGAATCAAACAAGGGCGTGGAGCTTGGGTTCCACGCTCTTGTTACAGACTGTCAAAGAAGTCCCAGAGGTATGGTCGGGCCGCAGCCCTCCGATTGTCAATCCGAAACCAGCGGCGTGCATTGCGACCCAAAGCCGACCTGTGGTCGGCTTTGGGCTTCGGCGCTGCGGCAGCGCTATCGCGCTGTCCTCACGCCTCGGTTCACTGCGTTCACCCTTCCGGTGGTTTCGGAACCCTTGCGTAGCAAGGGGTTCCTATCGCCGTTTGCCGCCCGGGGAGCCGTAGGCTCCTAGGCAAACGGTGCAAAAGTCGTCAAAAAAGCCGCCGCAGGCGTGTTTTTTGACAAGCTGACAACCCCGGTACAGAGCGTGCCGGGGCTGTGTTCGTTATTCCTCCGAATCGGAAAGCTGCTTGAAGCATGCGTTCAGAAAGATCACATGGGATACCGCCGTGATCGCGCTGCGCAGCATTTCCTTTTCGATGCTGTTGGTCTCGCCGATGTCGTCCATGGCATCCTTCAGCCCGAAACGGTAGTGGAGCACGTTTTCCAGCTCCATGCAGAAATAATCGTAGGCGGTGCGGGTGTCGTACACTTTTTTCTGGCGGGAAAACAGGATATCCACCTGCTCCAGCTGCACCACCTGCTTCAGCAGCGTAAGCGCGGTAATGTAGGCAATGTGCTGGGCGTAGTACTGCTTCTTGACCGGGTTTTCGATCAGCCCCATCTTTACATAGTTGCGCACCATCGAGCCGGTGATCTCCACGCACCCGAGCGGCGCAAAGAGCTGATTCACAAATTTCACCGTTTGCTCCAGATAGAGCCCCATGTCGGGCAGCTGTTCGTACCGGGGAAGGGAAAACGCCTGCATGGTTTCGGCCATGCTCCGTTGCATCATCTGTTCCATGCTGCATATTATAAACAGGAAACGGTCGTCTGTCAACCGTCCATAGGTTTTTGAATAACCTGTGAACGATTATTCCTCTCCCCTTGACAGTCACCATGTATGTTGGTATAGTAAGGTTGTGCGAATGGTGTATCTCCCGACCGGGTTTGTTCCTGCCGGGGGGCTGTCTGTACCAAAGCCTTATGTTCGAAAGGAAACAGGTCATGAATCAGTGCAAGATCAAACTGGTAGCCGATTCCTCTATCAATCTGCTCACTTATGAAGGGATCGATTTTGCCTCCGTGCCCATGCGCGTGGTGGCAGGAGATAACGAATATGTAGACGACGCCGCGCTGGATCTGCCCGCCATGCTCAAGGGTCTCAAGGAGCACAAGGGCAAGTCCTCCACCGCCTGCCCCAGCGTGGGCGACTGGCTCAACGCCTTCGGCGATGCCGATGTGGTGCTGGGCGTTACCATCACCAGCAATCTGAGCGGCTGCTACAACGCCTCTCAGGTGGCGGCACGGCAGTATATGAAGAAGCATCCCGATGCCAAGGTGTTTATTCTGGACAGCCTGTCCACCGGCCCCGAGATGCATTTGATCATCGAAAAGTATATCGAGCTGATCGGGCAGGGTCTCAGCTTTGAGGAGATCGTGGAAGCCATCCAGCGCTACAGCAAGAAGACTCACCTGATGTTCTCCCTGTCCTCCCTGTCCAATTTCGCCAAGAACGGGCGCATCAGCCCGGCGGTGGCGGCGGCAGTGGGTCTGCTCAACATCCGCATTGTGGGCAAGGCCAGCGACGAAGGCACGCTGGAGCCCATGCACAAGTGCCGCGGCGAAAAGAAAGCGCTGGCACAGCTGCTCTCCTGCATGGAGGCGGTGGGCTTCAAGGGCGGCAAGGTACATCTGTCCCACACCTACAATCTGGAAATGGCAGAACGCTTTGCCGAAATGCTCCGCCAGAAGTACGCCGATATCAAGCTGACCATCCGTCAGAATCTGGGTCTGTGCAGCTATTATGCCGAAGAAGGCGCGCTGATGGTGGGCTTTGAAGGCTGATCCCGTTTCAGATGAATAAGCAAGCATCCCTCCCGCATCCGGCAGGAGGGTGATGGAAAGGAAGAAGTTATCCTTCGCTTTCCCTTATGCAAATAATGAGAACGCAAGCCTTGGGTGGCTTGCGTTTTTTCTGTATACCTGTTTTCTCAACTTGCGGTTGCATTGTATGAAACCGATATGTTATACAAATCAAAAGAAAACTATGTCATAATACATTATGCAAAGTACTTTGAATAATGAACAAGGTGGTTTTTCTATGCTGAAAATAGGAGATAAGATTAAATCTTTAAGAAAAGCACAAGACATCACACAAGAAAAATTAGCGGCATATCTCAACATATCATATCAGGCAATAAGCAAATGGGAGAATGGCACTGCACTGCCGGATATTACACTTGTTCCTAAAATTGCAAATTTCTTTGGTGTATCTGCGGATGAATTACTGTGCATGAAAGAAATAGAAGAAACAGAAGAACTGAGAGAATATGAGAAGGTTTATCATGAAAACAACCGACTTGGCAAAATGCTTGACAACATTGTTATAAGTCGTGAGGTGTTGACTAATTACCCCCGGAATTATCAATGGATGCTGAATCTCTCCTATTCCTTGATACAATACAACGATACCGAAGAGCATAACAAGTATAGTTTGGAGCACGGTTTTGTCGAAGAAGCAATCAAGATATGTGAACGTATTTTAGAAGATTGCACGATTGACTCAATAAGGCATAGTGCTATTCAAATCTTATGTTATCGTTACAGAGGGGTGGGCAAAGAAGATTTGGCATTAAGGCTCGCAAATGAAATGCCTGATCTATATTTATGCCGGGATCACTTGCTTACGCATATCTATAGAGGCGAAAAGCAAATTGAACAATGTCAAAATGTATTGCTCTCGATGATAGATAGTTCTTCAGGAATCATCGGTATGCTTGTATCAAATGAATTGATGGGTCGCGAATTAACTGTTTTGCAAAAGGCAGAGCTCATTGAAACTGCAAATGGTTTATACAAGCTAATTCTGAATAAAGATGAGAATGGTTTGTTCTATAATTGCCGATTGTGCAGAAATTACAGTATGTTGGCAGAATTGTGGTGTCAGAACGGCAATGCAGAAAAGGCAATGGAAAACTTACTATTAGCCGAAAAAAGCGCAACCAATTATGATACATGTGACATTTTAACTGAACAAAAATACAAATCATTATTAGCAAACAGATGTACATTCAACCCTAAAACGGTCGGAAGGAATTGGGAGGGCACGCTAACTGGTATGCTCTTAAACACTTTACAGAGAAAAGTGTTTGATTGCATCAGAGAGACCGAGAATTTCAAACAACTAATGGTTAGACTTAATAACATACCATAAAGAAAAATGAATCCTGTTCGAAAAGAACTATGTATTCTCAATAAAGACGAATTCCCATCATTTCAGGAGGGCGCAATGATACGCGCTGTACCAGCGCATTGCGTTTGGGAACCACATAAGCAAACGAGCATCCGGCATATTCGCCAGATGCTCGCTTTTTTATTGTGGGATCAATTCATCCTTAAGAATCCTCCCGCCAGGAGGGATGTTTTTTGTTCTGTTCCGGCGGAGGGGCTTTTTGTGAGGCGGTTCTCCCGTTCAATGCCGCTCATCCTGTACCAGCGCCTTTTCCAGCCAGCTCATGTTCCCGCCGCATTCGGCATGGAAAGCCTGCCGGAAAGCCGCCGTCAGCTGCTGCCGCTGTTCGGGGGTCAGCCCGGGATCCGCCTCCATGGCAAGCAGCATCCGGGCGGTGGGGCGCGCCAAAGCCCTTGCCGGATCCCGCTCCAGCCGGAAGCCCATCAGCCGCGGCATGTATTCGTTCGATCCCATCAGAAACACCTGAATGTACTCCCGGCAGATCCGCTCAAGGTAATGGGCGCTGTATCCTTCCGGGGATGGGGCAAGGGCGAGGCAGCGCAGCAATTGCGGATCGCCGAACAGCTCGCTGCGCCGGTGGGCAAGCTGCTCCGGGGCGTAGTCCTCCGGGGTCAGGTACATCTGCAAGAGATGGCACTTGATCCGGTCGTAGTCCAGCGCATCCGTCGGGGTGGTGGGCAGCTTTTGCTGAAACAGCCATTCCTCCTGTACCGCAAGGCAGTCGGGGTATTGCTCGCAGGCCTGCCGGAGCAGCGCCAGCTTCTTTTGGTTGGTCTTTTGCCGGGCGGCTTTCTCCAGCAGCTCTGCCGCCCCCGCAGGGACGGACGGGCAGGCTTCCCCTGCCAGCGGCGCGCCGCAGAAGGGGCAGAATAAAGCTCCGGATTGTTCTGCAGCTTTGCCGCAGCGGGAACATTTCATGGCGGCACACTCCTTTCGGGGTTCGGTTTTTGTTTTGTAACAAAAGCATAGCACGGGGGGCGCAGGCTGTCAACGAAAGGGCAGGCGGTATGCCCTGCCCTCAGCTCGTCAAAAAACACGCCTGCGGCGGCTTTTTTGACGACATTTGCACCGTTTGCCTAGGAGCCTACGGCTCCCCGGGCGGCAAACGGCGATAGGAACCCCTTGCTACGCAAGGGTTCCGAAACCACCGGAAGGGTGA
>JAFXBE010000100.1 GCA_017516765.1 Clostridia bacterium
GCTCCATCTCATCAATCTGACCAAGGATGCGCTTGGCATAGCCAATGAATTCTTCGCCTTGGGCAGTCAGACGCATGCCTTTTTGTGTGCGGTCAAAGATGACAATCCCCAGATCAGTTTCCAATTCCTTGATGCTACGGCTTAGATTTGGTACGGCTACAAATAGCTTCTCAGAAGCTTTTCCCAACGAACCAGTACGAGCCACTTCGTATGCATACTTCAAATGCAAGATATTCATAGCATATTCCTCTCCTTACGAATCCAAATCGATGTTTTTCGGTCCTGCGGTCTCCACTTCGTCATCATTATACTGCATATTCAAACCAAAGCTCAATACGTTGGTTGACATTTCATGCACAAACTGATACGATCGAATCAAGGTTTATCCAAAAGGGAATGAACGCCATGTATATTAACTACGGTTACCTGAACAATTCCAAGCAGAAGAACGATATTTTAGCCGACTGGCAAACGGCGAGTCTCGTGCTACAATCTTCCTATCGCATACGCCAATTGATTATGTGATACGCACTGTATGCAAAGAAGTGGGAATTAGAAATCCAGATGAAAACTGGCATAAGCTATCAGAGAAAGCACCTGATGCATATAGTTTTATTCTTAATCTTATGGATGGCAATAATGAATGGGAGGATTATTAATGAAGAAATGTTTATGCGCTGGAACTGTAATTATCCTTATTATCATCATCGTATATTGTTTTTCATCTTTTTGCATACAAAATATCTTTGATGAAATGTATTTTGGTACAGAAGATGTTTTCGGTGGGCATCTGACCACGGCTTCATGGACGAATATGAAAGGAATGGCAAAAAACGGCGATGCCGTGAAGTATGCTGTACCGGGAGAGATTCGTATTGGTTTTAGTAAATCTACATTAGGTGATGATGAGAGTTTTCAAATTATTTGGGAAACGGAGGAAAAACAACTGGTATTAATTTATTCTGTTGCTCTTTTAGAGTCCAACCATGTTGCAAGTGCTGTTTTGAATATTCATTATTCACCATATCAAAAAAGATTGGAGGTTTATCCGCTGCGTGTTGTCAGTTGTCAGAATATATATGGGGATACCTCCGAAGAAGCAACAGATGATTTTTTTGAGAAGTATGGATCCTCAGAAACAGCGTACTACGAACGTTTTGCAAATGTGTTTGAAACGGTACTGATAGAGAATTGGCGCACAGGAAATCCTGATACATTATTCCTAGATACTCTTGGTGAATTTGAAATTGTGTATGTAGAAGACTTTTTGGAAAATGCTTAATGGCGAAAACATAAAAATAATTGTGCCTATAGGAGAGTAATATGATTGTTCAGGCTGAAGTTATAAATATTGATGACGAAATACTTACCTTGAAACTAAATGGAATCTTTCTTGAAGGCTTTTCAAACGTCGGTACGACCTCTGAAATAGGGGCAATTATCTCTGTGGAAATAATACTTTGGGGAGATATTGATATGGAACCAGCACCAGTTTATCATCCAAGGCTTGAAAAGGCAGGAAGAGGATTGGCCTACTACATTTGGGGAAAACTTGATGTGGATAACAAAATTTTGTCATCTGTTCTTGATTTTGAGATGGATGATGATACTTTAGCACGTTTTAGCTATTTAGATCAAAAATCTGTTCGACTTAGTATAGAAAGATTTGACTTATGCATTCTTGAGGAATAGAATATTGATAGTTTTTGGTAATTATTGTGTAACAAATGCCCGCAATAATTGTGAGAAAATTGCCGAAGCGTTCTTTATGTAATGGAAGGTGAAAATAACAGGATGCTGCTTAAGTTTGAAACAGTAAATACAGTTGCAAACTTAACTTTTGGAAAAGTGATGGCTTGTTATAGAGACATCTACAGTTTCTCCGAATGCTATGAAGGGTTTATGCACTTCCTTTCTCAATTCCAGTGCAATATGTATTCTAATGAAATGGAACGCTATCATATGTGAAAAACCGGGGATGAAAGATCCTTATCAAGATTGGCGAAAACGATCAGAGATGGCGCCTGATTGATATTGTTCCATACGAAGCCATCACCAAGGCAGATAAACGTCCCAAAGGCGTACAGCGCTTATGGCTGTACGCTTTTTCCGTTTCTTGCACTGCTGCCTGCAAAGACTGGTCATGCTGCCGTAGGCGGTACACTCGTTAGGTGGAATTGGGGTCAGGGGTGTACAAACACCTGTGTCCGTTTGTCTAATGATGGAGGAGGTGAAACGGATGCAAATGCACAAAGGCTGCTGCGCTGCGTTGCAGGTTGCAACGTAAACAAAATCGGGCATCGCAGGGCATACAAGATTTTACAATGGTAAAGCGGTCGCGTTGAGGGCGGTTGTGCTATACTGTGTTTGACCTTTCATTGCGAAGCGCTCATTCAGAAAGATCTTGCCGCGGAAGACTTTCATGATCAATGGTGCATGCCCGAGAGTGGTCATATCAAACCCAATGGCTACTACATGGACGAACAAATGGGTTTCAGTTTGTCGGAACTGAAGGATGTTGAAGGCCCGTTCGAACTGGTGCTCCGTTATTTCTGTAATCCGTTTCCGGGCGAGAAGAGGAATCGTATCATCCACGAGATAACGATCAATTTTTCGGATTATCTGAAGTATGAGGCTCGTAGCAAGGGTTTGCTCATTACGCGGACTCCCGCTCATGCAGTAAAGGGTCTTCCGGAGATACCAGAGGGTCGTTCCGGCGGCGCGGATCATAGGGGAACTTCCACGCCGATAATACTTGCGGAAAGGACGAATGAGGGTGAAACGTTTTCTCTTGATCGTATTATGCAGTTGTGTGCTTCTTGCGCTGAACGCAGCCCTGGGGGAGTGCTGCACGCCGGGGCGGGAAAGCTGCGGTAAGGAAAACTGTTTCTGGGAAACCTCCATGGACATCACCGATGAAGAGACCATATGGAATATGCTTGTGCAGCCCATGACGGTCGTCAGGGGAGATCCTCGCTCTCAAGTGCCGGTATACGAAAAACCGGACAAGGAATCGAAGCGCATCGGTGAGGTGACCAGCGATTCTCAGGGCATCCATGTGATCGAAACGCTGGATGACGGCTGGGCGAAGATCGAGTGCTATTCCAGCTCGTTCAAAGGAAGCAAAGTTGAAGTCTACAATCAGCTGGTCACCGGCTATCTCCCCAGCGATCTTCTTGAAGAACGCAAGGTAAAGACGGCATATGGGCTGGTCGTGGACAAGTTTACCCAGCGACTGTATCTGTTCCACGAAGGAAAGTTGCTGGATACCCTGCTGGTTTCCACAGGCTTGGCGGATGAAGAGCACCCGTGGAACGAGACCCGGTCAGGGGAATATGTGTTAAACAGCCGTTCCGGCGCTTTCCCCTCCGAGAAGCTGATCTGTAACTACGGCATCCGCTATAACGATGGCGATCTGATCCATGAGGTGCCCCATATCCCAACCTCATCCGGGAAGAATTATACAACCACCGAGCCCAAGCTGGGCAGCAGGGCAAGCCATGGCTGTATACGCGTACAGCGGAAACGAACGCCGCAGGGCATCAATATGCGCTGGCTGTGGGATGCGTTGAGGGGGCAGATGGGAACCCGTATCGTTATCTGGGAGGACTGGCAGGGCAGGCAGCTCCCGATCCCCGATGACGGGATTGTACTTTACTATAATGCGGACGGTGGGCAAAACTATCACTGCGCCGCAAAGTGCTATGGCGTAAGGGATGAGTACCTGCCGATGTCGCAATTCACCTATGGCGATCTGGAGGAGCCCCTCTATTCGCAGTTGGGGGCATGTCCGTATTGCAACCCGCCGTTGCGGATAACAGAAATCCAAACCATCAATGAAGCTTATGCTGGGGATTGAACCTGTGGAAGCCGGAAGATGTACTGCTGTGATGCTGCCCCTACACGCTTCGGTTCGGCAGGCGCAGAGCTTCGGACGGAGATAACAGGAATACCGGAATCGTTGAGATTCCGGTATTTTGTTACCAACCTGTCCCCAAAATTTTTTCTTTGCGTGCACATTTCCACCTTTTCTCCGCTAATGTTTATGAGGTTGCACGGAATGCATCCGGTATCTGTTCCGCCGTAGGCTGCGCACTTCCCCAAAACCGTCCAAGGAGGGATGATCCATGAAAAGAAACTGCCTGTACACCCTGCTTTGCTGTTTGCTCTGCCTGTGGGTTCTGCCTGCGGCGGCGCAGGAGACAGATCTTCCCGCAGTATACATCACCTGCGAAGCCGATGCGGTTCTCACTACGGAAAACGCTGTGCCGGCACAGGTCACCCTTGCATATCCGGAGGGGGAGACGACCTTTGCTGCCGCCCTGCGTCTGAACGACCCTGCTTCCGATGCGGCGGAAGGCTCGCTGCCGCAGAAAAGCCTGCGCATCGATGGGGAAGAATACCGATTTATTCTCTATAACGACGGCAACGACGCCATCGGCACCAAACTGATGAACGCGGTCTGCTGCCGGTTGATCGGGCAAAGTCCGGTTGCATCTCCCGTGCGCGCGCAGGAGCCTGTAAATGTGTATCTGAACGGGGAATATTGGGGGCTGTATACCAAACGGGAGATGATCGAAGATGCCGTTGCCCGCTTCGAAAACCTGCCGGATACCACACAATTGAGTGTTGCCAAGTTTGATGGTCAGCCGGTTTTGGGCGATGCATCGGGTGTGGCGGCGCTTTATGGGAAAAGCCAGACGCTGGATCTGTCCCTTGCGGAGGGACAGCACACTCTGAGCGAACTTCTGGATACCGACAGCTTTCTTGACTGGATGGCGGTAAACACCTATTTGGGCAATGCCAATCTGCACGGCGAGCTGTACTTGTATCGTGTGGGCGAAGGTCCATGGAAGTGCGCTACGGGCGATTTTGCGCATGCCCTTGCCGGCGCAAGCGACAATTCCATCGCTCGGTTGGTCAAGAATGAAAACACCCGGTTTTCCTGGGGCAAAGCAGCCGAGCTGGCAGATCGGATGCTGCAGCAGCCGGTGTACCGGGATGGGTTTCTTGCCAGAATGGGTGCGCTGTATCAGGCGTTGTCTGTGGATGTGATGCAGGCGGCAGTGGATGCGGAAGAACGGAGGATCGCTGCCGCCATGCCTGCCCACATGGAACGCTGGGCAGAGGATTTTGCCGAGGTGATGGGCAGGGAGTACGTATATCCTGCCGCCAATGCGGAGGAAGCGCTGCTGTTCAGACAATATCGGGTGTACCGCCTGCGGGATAAAACGCTGGTGCGCCGCCCGTGGTATGTATACGATACGGTACAGAACGCCCTTGGCGTATCGGACGAGGATATGGTGCGCTTCTTCGGCGGCGAAAAACCCGAACTGCCCGAAGTGCCCGGCGATTCGTGGATGGATTTTCAGTCTGCGAACCAATAAGGCACGCTGCCAGACCCGGAATACAGTTGCTTCGGGTAGGATGTTGCAGCAGAAAGCAGGTCATGTATGAAGAGATTGACGGAAGAGCAGGAGGCATTTCTGAACCGGCTGCCGGATGTATACGGCGCGCCCCTGACCAAGTATGCCTATCGTTTCTTCGGCTACAAGCCGCATATGCTGCCTGTTGTTGAGGATGCCGTGCAGGAAACCTTCATCAAGGCTGTCCGCAGTGTTGATGTGCTGATGAAGCACCCCAATCCCCACGGCTGGATGATCGCTTCGCTCAAGTACATCCTGCTGGATAAGAGCCGGGAGCTGAATCGCCGCAGGGAAGACCTGTATGGGGAGGAAACGGAGATCCCGGCCTTTGCCGGGCTGGCGGCAGCCGTTGCGCCGGAAATATGGCAGAGCGGCATCACGCTGCCGCAGGTGGTGGAGCAGGCTGCCGATGTGTTGAGTAAAGAAGAAATGCAGACGTTTGCGGATCATTATCTGCTCGGCTTAACCATGGGAGAAACCGCTGCGCAGGAAGGTGTGTCGCAGGCTACCGTCCGCGGGCGGCTGAACCGCATTCGCAAGAAACTGAGAAAAACGTTTTGCCGTCAGGAGGTGCTGTAATGAGCATGGAACAGATCCATCAGCTGCGGGAGACGGTGCAGGCGGGTCAGCTCTCCGGCACCGATGCCCAAAAACAGTTGGCTGCCGCCATCGAAACCGAGTACGGCAAAGCGGATGCGGATATGGCGTATATCAACGCCTGCGAGGATCTGCTGCTGGCGTTGGGTTCGGCAGGCGATGCGCCGCTTTTTCCCAGCACGGAACAATACGCCGCACAGATGCAGGACTATATGCATTCCCGGCAGCCTGCGCCCGCCCGTGCGGGTGCAGCGTGGCGGTATGCCGCCGCAGCGGCGGCAATGCTTGTGCTGGTGTTGGGCGCATGGCTTTTCATCCGCCCCGGCGATGATCCCGCAGAAGCCCGCCGGACTTCCGAAGCCCGGCCCGCAGATGTGCAAACCATTCGGCAAAGCATCGCCGATCATGATGAGAACAGCGAATTTGCAACCGACGATCTCAACGAAGTGATCGCCTTTCTTGGCTTCGTCCCCAAGCTACCGGAACTGCCGGAGCTGGATATCACCTCCACCGGCTACAGGGTGCAGGTGGCGCAGGATCGGATCCTGCTGACTGCATGCCATGGGATTGGCGATGCGGCGCAGAATGTGCAGCTGCAATATACCATCCAATACTGCGCCGATGCCGATGTCGCCTATATGCTCTACGAGCAGGAGGATAACGGCGACATCAGCATCATTCATGGCAAAGTGGTCTATCTGGCCCCGCAGGCAGACCGCACGACCTATACATGGTTTGAAGGGGCTACCGTTTACCGGCTGGTGTGGGATCATGCCATTGCGTAACGTGCAGGGCAAAGGCTGGGAAATGTCCGATCGCTGATCCCACGGAATGTCCGCTCCGCTTTCCGCACCCAACACCCACCCGAAAAACAGAAAACCGACCCGCCGCACAATGCCGGGCATCGTGCGGATGGGTCGGTTTTCGTTTGCATCATTCTTCGTCCGGGGGCTGCCCGTCGTGGGCAGCCCATTTGCATTCGGTCAGCTCCATCTGGCTGAAGCTTGCTTTGAAGGAACCTTCCTCCGGGCTGCAGGCATAGATGCCGAAGGCAACCTCCTTCTCTGCGGCAAACAGATGGCAGATGCGCATCTGCTTGTAATGCACGCCGTCTTCGGAATTCTCTATGCAGAAATCCTGCCCCCGGCGGCTGAGCCGGAACCACATGGTTTTGACAGAGGCATCCACATCCACGCTGGCCCAGTCGGAATAACCGTTGTTGGTTACCACGCTGCCCAGCCGGGCGATGCGCTCGTTCTCGTACTCTACCGAGGCTTTGAGCCAGTTGTCGCTGTTCAGGTAGAGGATCACGCCGCTCTGGTCAAAACGTGTTTGGCTGTCGAAATCTGTCCGGAAGGAAAAGGAGAAGTATTCCTCCCCGCAGGTCAGTTGCAATGCCGGTGCGTTGTCGTTGCGGAAGTGGTAGTAGGTGCGCTGCCACAGGTCGGTGTGGGGCTCGGT
Source organism: Clostridia bacterium (assembly GCA_017516765.1). Classification (GTDB taxonomy): domain Bacteria; phylum Bacillota; class Clostridia; order Christensenellales; family Aristaeellaceae; genus Limiplasma. Next base: position 7,485 of record JAFXBE010000100.1, read on the forward strand.
GATGATCTCCACCCGGTCTTCGGCAATCGTGTACTCCCGGGGCGGGCGGGTCCATTGCATTTCGGAACGGTTGATCTTCATAGCATTGCCTCCGTGGGATCAGGCTTCCACGATGTGGATCAGCTTGCCCTTGTAGTCGCCCCACAGATTGCCGATCAGCAGGCCGGCGTTCATCAGGGTGCTGCCCAGATAGGTGCGGTCTTCGCCCTCAATGCGGTACAGCTTGTCGGGGCAGAGACCCTTGAGCAGAATGCGGCGGGAGTGGGAATTGGCACGGCCCATCACCTGGATAAAGGTGACCAGCGCTTCGCTGCGGTCTTTCTTGACCACCATCCAGCAATCGTACATGTGGTTCTGCTGGTAGGAGGCCACCCGGTAGTAATCGCCGGTGCGCACCAGATCGTTGTATTTGTGGTACATCTCCACCTGCTGGGGGATCATGTTCCGGTCTTCTTCGGGGATCTTGGTCACATCAAGCTCGTAGCCGAAGGTACCGGCAAGCGCCACATAGCCGCGGGTCTCGAAGGGAGTGGTGCGGCCGACGGTGTGGTTGGGGCAGTCGCTTACATGGGCGCCCATGGCAGAGAGGGGATAGATCAGCGCGGTGCCTTCCTGAATGGAAAGCCGCTCAATGGCGTCGGTATCGTCCGAGCACCAGATCTGGGGGCTGTAGTAAAGCATGCCCGCATCAAAACGCGCGCCGCCGCCGGAGCAGTTTTCCAGCAGGATGTGGGGGAACTCGGTCACCAGCCGCTCCTGCAGGCGGTACATGCCCAGCACGTAGCGGTGGTACAACTCGCCCTGACACTCTGCCGAAAGGGCATAGCTGCCGATGTCTGCCAGCGGGCGGTTCATATCCCACTTGACGTATTCGATGTTTGCGCTGCGCAGCACGCCTGCGATCAGGTTGAAGATATAGTCCTGAATCTCTGTGCGGCTCATGTCCAGCACATACTGGTTACGGGCCAGACCCGCTACACGCCCGGGCACCTGAATGGCCCAGTCGGGGTGGGCTCGGTACAGGTCGGAATCCGGGCTGATCATTTCCGGCTCCACCCAGATGCCGAACTTCATGCCCAGCTTGTTTACTTCGTCCACCAGATATTTCAGCCCGCCGGGCAGCTTGTCTTCGTTCACGATCCAGTCGCCAAGGGCGCGGTTGTCATCGAATCGGTTGCCGAACCAGCCGTCGTCCATCACCAGCATCTCGATGCCCAGCTGGGAGGCCTGCCGGGCGATATCCAGCAGCTTTTCGGTGTTGAAGTTGAAATAGGTGGCTTCCCAGTTGTTGATCAGGATGGGACGCTTCCGGTCGCGGTACTGACCGCGGATCAGATGCTGGCGGTAGAGATCGTGGAAGGCGTGGCTCATGCCGTTCAGACCCTCGGCAGAGTACACCAGCACCGCTTCGGGGGTCTGGAAGCTCTCGCCCGGGTTCAGCTTCCAACAGAAGCCCTCGGGATTGATGCCGGTCATCAGGCGAACGCTGTCGAACTGGCTGCGCTCGGCAAGGGTAAGGAAGTTGCCGGAATAGATCAGGTTGATGCCGTAGACATCGCCCGCGTCCTCGGTAGCGGTCTTGTCCAGCAGCGCCATGAAGGGATGGGTCTGGTGACCTTCCTCGCCCCGCAGGGAGGACATGCCCTGAATGCCGTAGTTGACGGGCGTTCTGTCAATGCGCCGTTCCCGCGCCCAGGAGCCGTGCAGCAGGATCTTGTCATACTCCCGGTTGTCCATGTCCATGGATGCAGACAGGATGCGGTCGATAAACACGGGTGCATCGCTTTCGTTTACCAGCTTCACGCTGCGCACTACGGCGTCGATCCCCTCAAAAATGCTGTAGGAAAGCACAGCCTTCAGGTTCAGCACCTTGTCGGTCAGCACCAGCTCCAAAGTTTCGGTGTCTTCCTCGCTGCCCCAGGTGGCAGGCAGCCCCTCCAAAGGCTTCTTGCCCTTGAAGATGCTGTGGCTTTCGTAGGTGAACTGCACAGCCCGGTGACCGCCGTTGCTGCGTACCACCACGGCGCTCTCCCGGTAGTCGCCTACGCCGCCGCAGGGATATTCCATGGGGAAGCTGTCCAGAAAGGAAAGCCGGTCGCGGGCGTTGCTTTCCGGGGTAAAGGGGTTTTCGCCGGTGCGCATCAGGTAGGTGGCATCGTCGTTGCCCAGCTTCTTGCCAAAGTAGGCATGCCCCACAAAGCCCTCTGCATCGGCAATGCCGATCACATAGGATGCGGCTGCGGTATCCAGCTGGAAGCTGCGGTTTGCTTCGTTGTAACGGATAGACATATTCTCACTCCTTCGTAGATGGTCCATCGTCAGAGAGGGACGGCGTTGCCGCCCATTACTGTTATTGTACAGGAACAGCTGACGGTTTTCCATACCTTACAGCAACTTGTTGAGAATGGATTGGTTGCTATTTTTAACATATTGTGTTATCGTGTATTTGAATGGGGGAATGGCTGTGAACATCGAAAAACTGCTGAATTTGCCCCTGTATGCCGATATGGCGTACATCAACGGCAACTGGAAATATTACACCATGGATCTGCACAGCCACGGGGTGCTGGAGTGCAACTATATTGCCCTTGGCAGCTGTACCTACGAGATCGGCGGCGTACCCTACCGGCTTACCCGGCGCAATCTGATCCTGCTGGATTCCTCCATACCGCACAAGATCACTTTCGATCGTGGAGCGCCCTGCACGGTCATGGGCCTGTCCTTTTCCTATACAGCTCCGGATGCGCCCGCAGCCATGCCGCCCCTGCGGCAGGCGCTGGATAGCTCCCCCGGGCTCCGCACGCTGCTTGCCGGGCTGGAGGATGCCATTGTCTTCCCGGATGCCCGCAATCTGCAGGGCGATATTCTGCGCCTTGCCCGGGAATACGAGGCCGACCGGGACGCCCTGTATCTTGGCAGCCTCAGCTACCATCTGCTGGCAGAGCTGGCCCGCCTGCCCCTTACGGAGCGTTCCTCTGTGCAGTACTACGTTGAAAAGGCGCAGAACTACATCAGGGAGGCTTTCTACCTGATCCGCAGCAACGGGGATATCGCCGCACAGATCGGACTCAATGCCACCTATCTGGAGCGCATCTACAAGAAGACCACCGGCAGAACGCTCTGGGAAAGCGTTACCGCCTGCCGTCTGGCGGCTGCCGAAGAATTGCTGGCCCAGCCCGGCATCCCCATCAACGAGATCGATACCATGATCGGCTTTGCCAACCGCCAGACATTCTATCTGCAGTTCAAAAAGAAATACGGGATCTCGCCTTCGGAGTTTCGGAAACGGAAGAGTGCGGGCGATTGAAACAAACGGTGGATTTGTGCCGGGAGCTTGTGCTCCCGGTTTTTTGTGAAAATTTTCCGTTTATGCGACAAATCGTCGTTGTGATCAGTCTATATAGGTGTAAGGAGGTGATGCCCGATGCGGCAAGATATGGCTCCGGGTTCGCAGCTTTCCCGGGAAAAGCGGTTTGAACAGCTTGCGCAGCGGTATCAGGAAACGCTTCTCCGTACCTGCTTCCTGTATCTTTGCGATAAAACGCTGGCAGAGGATGCCGTACAGGAAACCTTTGTGAAGGTATACCGGGCGTTGGATTCTTTTCGCGGCGACAGCAGCGAAAAAACATGGATCATGAAGATCGCCATGCGTGTTTGCTACGATATGAACCATTCCAACTGGTACAGACTGATGAACCGGCGCATTACGCCGGATATGCTGCCTGATGCCGCTCCCGGTACAGCCAACGAAGAGGACGAGGAGCTTACGCTGGCTGTGATGAGACTTCCGCGAAAACTGCGGGAGGCTATTCTGCTGTATTATTATCAGGGTCTCAAGGTGGATGAGATCGCAGAAATACTGCATATTGCCCATTCGTCTGTTTCGGGCAGGCTGAAAAGGGCACGCATGAAACTGAAGGAACTCTTGGAAGGGAGAGAGATCGATGAGTGAAAAGATCAGCATGGATCGGTTCCGTTCTGCTCTGGACAACCGTCTTTCCGGGCTGCGTCCGGATGCCGGCTTGGCACAGCGGATTATCCGGAGCGATGCAGATGAAGCTCCTGTGCGTCAAAAATCGGTTGTTTTGGCTGCTGCGGTGGTGTTATCCCTCTTTGTGCTGGCGGCGGGAGCTGTTGCTGCGGTGCTTGGGGGCTGGGGGATCCTCCATTTCGCGGACAGACCGGTGGGCGTTTGTTTGCCATCCGGCAGTGAAGCCTGTATCAAACAGGAAAACCTGTCCATCGAAACAGAATGTGTTGAATGTACGATCCGGGAATCGTATTATGACGGAAAACTTCTGCGCCTTGCAGCTCAGGTGGTTCCCAAGGAACAACTGCTATTGATCGGCGGTGATGCTTCCCCGGCAGATCCAATGGAAGAAGGTGTGTATGCCAACGCTGCAACAGGCATGAGCTATGCCTCCTATGCGCTGGAGAACTACGGGGGAAAGATGGCAGATATCAGTCTGCATGCCGGTGCGGATGATGTACACAGTTTTCATTCCAATGGCGACGGCTCCATTACTGTTTACACGGAGTGTGTTTTTGACGATGAACTGCCCAAACGCGATCTGCAGGTAAAGCTGGTCTGTATGCCCGTACTTCTTTCGACGGACGGTACAGCGAAATATGATGCCGTATTTCGGGAAACCGTCTCTGTACCGATGACGTTTCATGCTTTGGAAAGCAAAACCTATGTCTGTGAAGAACCTATGCTCTTTCCTGCTGTCGGTGTGCGGGTCGTTCATGTGGAACTGACCGCTACACCTTTGGAGATCCGCTATGCGATCGATTATGAGATTACCGATCTGAATGCATATCTTGCGCAGAATGACGCATTGTGGTTTGAGTTTATAGACCCGGAAAGTACTGAATCGGAATATGTGGCGCAACGGGTGTCCGAAGGAGTCGTGTCTTCGGGAAGCGTGGGGCGGTTGAACGGAGCTCATTTTCAGTCTGCCGGTGTGGGTGATGTGTACCGGCAGACCGGTTCTGTCGGGCTGGATGCTTTTGGTGATCGGTATACCATTCGTGCCTATCACGCGGGTAATAAGACCCGCTTTGAAACCGTGACCTTTGCCGTGTCGGAAAGGAGACAGGAACCATGAGAAAAATGTGGGTTGTTTGTTTGTTGCTGGGGATGCTCCTGCTTCCGGCAATGTCCACTGCGGAAACCGATGTGCCGCATGAGGTGCGGCAGCTTCTTGGAGAGGTGGAAGTGCTGTCGGCTGCGGGATGGGAAGAAGCGGAGCAGAGCACCTGGTTTGTGTATGCACGCACGCAGGATGGTACCGGTACCTTATGCTGCTTTGTGGACAAAAACGGTGCATGGGCGGAGGAATTTCGAACCCAAAAGGCTGTTCCGCCAGGAAATGGTCGAACTGAATTGCATATTTCGGATGGGGCGTGGAGCTTCCGGGATCCGGGAAACGGTAAGGGGCAGTATATCGAAGGACCTATTCTGATCCTTCTTCAGTATGATGCCGATAACACGGCAGTGGAGTGGCTGATCAGCTTTGCGCGCTCGCAAGCAGGCGTGTGGGAGCTGATCGCCGTGCGTAAGTATTCCTGTTCGGCAATCATTGATGTCGGCAGCGGCGGCATGACCTTTTATTCTATGGCAGACAAAGCGCAGAGCGTGGCAGTCGGCTGTGCGCCCTGCTGCTTTGACCGGGATCTCCGTTCGTTTTGCCTTACGGATGTTCCGCTTACGTTTCAAGCCGCACAGGAGAAGGCGTTTTCAACAGTGCTCCCTTGGCAGTAGCTTTGTACTGCCAAGTATACCGGTAATTTGATCATGAGCATTCAATTGATCATCCGAACCCGTGCGTTACTGCCGCCTGTCAAGTAAACGTGGCAATATACAAAGGTAACTTGCAGGAAGCATCACCGTGAACAGAGAATAGATCCATGACCAAAAGCCGGGAAGAAAACGAACAACCGGATAAGCAAGAACAGCATCCCTGCTGCGGCGCACAGAATCCCGCACCGGTCAGCCCGGTGCGGGATTTTTTCGCAGATGCGCCCGGACCCGGAGGCGAAAAGTGTGCGGCTTGCGTACAGCTCGCCGGATATGCTATAATTCATCTAACGTTGAAACCAAAAGGGGTCTGTACATATGACAAACTATGCATGGAGTCTGCCGCTTGCATTCCTGCTGCTGATCGTTCCGGTGATCCTGACGATTTGCTGGTTCCGCAACGAACGGTATACCGGCGCCAATCTGATGTGGGTATCCCTGTTTGTGATCGCCTCGATCACGGTTTTACGGCTGCCGCTCCGCTTGTCCTGGGGCGAAACCTTCCCGGATAACATTATGCACAGCCTGATCGATGCACTGCAGACCATCAGTCTCGGTGCTGATCTGGAAAATCTGATCAAAGAGGGCGTAAGGGTCACATACGGCGAAACGATCCGAACATTCGCCGACACCGTTGGCAATAGCCGCATTTACGCCAGTTTTGTGATCGTTCAATGCATCATCGGTATTCTGCTCAGCGCCTTTGCTGTGATCAAGACCGTTACCGGCGGCATACAGCGGTGGCTGTTCAGGATCTTTTCCTTCAGGCGCACCTTCGTTTTCAGCCGGTTGACGGAAGAATCGATTATGCTGGCGAAAAACATTCAGAACGCCGCCCGTGCGAAGCACAAAAAGATTTCCCTGTGCTTTGCCGCCGCACAGGAGGATACGCTTGCTGCGCTGAATCTGCAATGGAAAGCGGCAGGGCTGAAAAACGTGATCTGTTTTCCCAAAAATATTGAACACAAATGCTTCCCGGTGATGGCGCGGGGGGTTAACTGCATTCTCTGCTCCGGAGAGGAAGACGAGAACCTGCAGCAACTCTATGACCTGCTCCGCACCGAAAAGGATGCGCGCCTGCACCGAAAGCGCAGCATCAAGTATTTTGTGGTAGCCCACAGCCGCAACGCCGAGCGTACCGTGGATGGTCTGATGGATTGCTACATCCGCTCCGGAGAAAGCAGCAGCATTGTGTACCTCATCAACCCGGCAGAGAATCTGGCGATCAATGTGCTGGACAGCATACCGCTGTTCAAGTATGCCGCCCCAGCCGGAAAGAACAGCACAAAATTGAATATTCTGGTTGCCGGATCCACGCCCTTTGCGGAACGTTTTGTGCGGAATGCCTATGTTTGCGGGCAGATGCTGGACTGCAGCCTTTCCATCACATGGGCGGCAACCAATGCCGACGAGCTGGAAGCGGAGCTGTATGCCGGGGTACCTGCGCTGAAGCGGGATGATCTGCAGATTGTCAACGAATGCGGCAGGATCGGGTTTCATCAATTGAAGAGTTGGGCAGAGATCGCAGATGAAGCGATGGTGGGCAAGGCGCACTACATCGTTCTGGCAAACGAGAAGGACGAAGAGAACATCAAGGCGGCGCGGCGTATCCGCAGGATCATCGAGCTGCAGAAGCTGACGGATCCCGACCGCAGCAGCGAGAAGGTTGCGGTGCTGTATAGGGTCGAAAGCGCAGCCATGAACGAGATCGACCGGCGGATGGATGAGGCTGCGGCGAAAAAACAGCATCAGCAGCTCTACACGCCCTGCGATATGATCCCTATCGGCAGCCGAGAAGAAATGTACGCCGCCGAAATGTTCTTCTTCCACGATATGCTGTGCAAGGGCTATTTTGTAGACCGTGTCTACATCAGCAAAAACCCGAAAGAAGAAATGACGTTGGAGAACGTACAGAAAACGCTTGACCGGCACAAACGCCAGTTCAGCGAGTTTTTGTGCGGTATGCGCGGCAATGCGGGATGTGACAATGCCGATAAGCGTTCCTCTGTTGCTTCTGCGCTGCATCTGAACTACCGCATGCATGTGATGAATGCGTCTGCCGAGCCGGGCGGGAAGCCCGATGCTGCACTGATGGAGAGATTGGCGGATACGGAGCACCGCCGCTGGACGGCGAATACGATCATGTCCGGCTACATGCCGCCCACGCCGGAGCAGTTGGAAAGCTACTTCCGCAAAGGCGGTTACAGCCATAAGAATATGGATCTGTATCTGCATCCCTGCATCATTTCCAGCCGTCCCGGTGTATGCCCCGGCCTGTGGAAAGGCGAAGGAAAACCGGACGGGCTGGATCAGCTTGCGTACGACCTGCATTCCAGAACCTATGCAATGCTTGATGATGCCGTGCGGGAGGGCTGTAAAGCCGGTGCTTTGCCTGCGCTTACCCTGCCGGATCCCACGAAGCCGGAGTCGTTGCAGCCTTTTGTTGAAGCGGTGGAAGAGCTGCCTGCTTCCGAAGCAAGGTCTCGTGTGCTGGTGCTGGCCAACAATCTGTTCAAGGATTTCAAGAGCAGCGACAGAAAAATGGTTGACTATACAAGCAGCGTGATCCGGATCGCAGCCGATCCGCAGGTGTCCGATGCCCTCAGGCTTTTCTGGCTGGACGAGTAGCCGCTGCGCCGGGAGCAGTATCCGCATATGGCGGAAAACGTTGGAAAGACCTCCTTTCGGTATATTGAACAGCTAAACCATTTGTGATATATTAATAGATAGCAAAAAACCGATATCCTGCTCAGGGAAAGGAGAATCTCCTTGTTAGGCACAAAGAAAGTGATTGGCGTATGCATAACCAATGTGCAGAATACCACCCACGCTGATTTTGTGAACCATCTCTATCAGCTTGCGCAGAAGCAGCAGATCAGGCTGGTGGTTCTCAACAGCTTTCTGGATTTTGGCCGCCGGGATGCGTTTGCACAGGGCGCAGCTTCTGTTTATGGTCTGTTGGATTTCGACTTGCTGGATGCTGCGATCATTATGGCCGATAGCTTTGCCGATCAGACCGTTGTGCAGCATACGGCGGCGCGGATCCGGAGCCGCGGCATTCCGTTGGTGGTGGTAAACGGGCAGGCGGAAGGGGCAAACACCATCCGCGGCGACGGGCGCGATGCCTTTAAGCAGATGATCAGTCATGTGATCCGCGAGCATGGCGCAAGGTCTACCTGTCTGATGACCGACAGCCGGGAGACACCGTATCTTACTTGGTATCGGGAGGCATTGGAAGAAAACAGCATCCGGCCGGATGAGACCTTTGTACGCTATGGTTGCGGTCAGCCCGGTGGGGCGCGGCAGGCTGTGGATGAGCTGCTGGCAGGCGACAGCCGGTTGCCTCAGGCCTTTATCTGCACCGATGACCGGATGGCTTTTTCCGTCTGCGATGCTTTACGCGAGCAGGGCTACCGCGTGCCCGACGATGTGATCGTTACCGGCTTTGGCGGTATTCCGGATGCGCAGCATTTCTCCCCCAGACTGACCACCTGCAGCCAAAACATGTCCGGGCTGGCCCGCAAATGCCTTGCCGGTATCTGCGATATGCTGGACGGAAAAGAGGTTCCTGAAGAGCAGACCAATTACTATACGGTCGACTACACAGAGTCCTGCGGCTGCCAGTCGATGAATACCAGCGACATGCACGCCACCATCTGCCGTCTGTACTGCTTTGCCGGTGAACAGGACGCCCATGAGGACGAAATGTATTCGTGCATTGACCGGGTTCTGGCCATGGACGATGTGAACGGTCTGTATCCGGCATTGTCCGGGTGTATGCAGGAGCGTTCCTGCGTGTGTCTGGAGCCATCCCTTTTCGGGTTGGAACAGAAAAATGCCGCAGATGAGCTGCTGACCGTTCCTTCTGCCGATCTGGCACTCCTGCCGGGCGAGGTGCAGCCGATGCGGCGTACCGATGTGATCCCACGGAAGGATGAATGGGCGGGGGAGGAAAGCCTGTGCGTGATCAGTGCGGTGTACGCCGGTCAGGAAAGCTGCGGTTATTATGCCGTCAGAACTTCCGATCTGAATACCGCCATCCGCGGGCTCAAGCGGGAGCTGAAGACCATCAACATCGCCGTCAGCCACGCCCTCAACGAGCTGCGGCAGCGCAAAATGCGCATCGGTCTGGAAAACGCCCTGCTTACCGATCCTATTTCCGGTCTGCCCAACGTAAAGGGCGCCCAGCAGTGGTTCGAAAGCTTCTCCCAGCAAGCGGAGAATCGCAACCGTACCATGGCAATCTCGGTATACGGGGTGCCCAAGTATTCCTATATCTACGAGCATTACGGCATTCAGGACTGCGAAGAGCTGCTCACCTTTATCGGTAATGCGTTACAGGAATGCAACCCGCAGGACAGCTATATCGCCCATATCGCCGATAACGAATTCGTGGTCATTACCCAGTTCGCTCCCGGCGCGGATATCGAAGAGACCGTCAATCAGGCGGCCGCCATGTTCTTCAGCAAGGTTACCAGCTACAACGAGCAGAGCAGCAAGACCTATTATCTGGAGATCAACCACGGCTGCAGCATTATCGATCCCGGCTGGAGCGGTTCACTGGAATCCTTCGTCAAGTATGCGGTGGGCGAGATGTACCTCAACCGCATGCGTAGCGGCGATGGGCGGCTGGTAAAGGAAAAGCATTCTTCCGAGGACTATTACAGCGCCTTTAACCTGTTGGTGGAAAAGAACCTGTTCACCTATCATTTCCAGCCCATTGTGGATGCGCGCACCGGCAACGTGTATGCCTATGAAGCGCTGATGCGTACCGCCGGCGGCATCAACATGTCTCCGCTGGATGTGCTGGAAATCGCCCGCAAGTACGGCCGTCTCTACGAGATCGAGAAAGCCACCCTGTTCAACGTAATGCGCCATTATGTGGAGCGTTACGAGGAATTCGGAGGGCATCTCCTGTTTATCAATACCATTCCGGGGCACTTCCTCAATGATGAGGATTGCGAGCTGCTGATGGAGATGTACGGCGAGTATATGGATCACGTGGTGTTTGAGCTTACCGAGCAGAACACCATTTCCGACAACGAACTGCAGGCTATCCGTCGCTTGCGCAGGGATGGCGAGAGCGCCCAGATTGCCGTTGACGATTACGGCACCGGGCATTCCAATATTGTCAACCTGCTGCGCTATGCGCCTCAGGTGATCAAGATCGACCGTTTCCTGATCAGCGGGATCCAGAACGATATCAACAAGCAGATGTTCGTAAAGAACACCATCGAGTTTGCCCGCCTCAACGGCATCAAGACGCTGGCGGAGGGCGTTGAGACCTTCGACGAGCTGCAGACGGTTATCGAATACGGCATGGATCTGGTGCAGGGCTACTATCTGGGCTATCCCATTGCCGAACCTGTTGTTGCCATTCGGGATCAGGTAAAGAACGAGATCGTTTCCAAGAATATACGTCTTTCCAAACTGGACAGCGATATGCGCGCCTATACCGCCAAGGATGGCGAAACGATCAATCTGCTGGATCTGGCGATCAATAAATACACGTTTATCGATGTGTTCGGCGGTCAGGTCACGCTGGTGGGCGAGAAGGATCACACGGTGGATATGGTTGTGCGCGTTGCCGACAACGTAAAGGCCACGCTGGTGTTCCACAATGCCAACTTCAAGGGCGCGACCGAGACCACCGTGCAGATCGGCAGCGGCTGTCAGGTGGATCTGGTGCTGGAGGGCGAGAATACCCTCTACAAGGAAGGCATTCTTGTGCCGCCTACCTCTTCTCTGCTGGTAAAGGGCAACGGCAATCTGACCATCATTGCCAGCCGCAACGAGGGCGTGGGTATCGGTGCGAATTACCATTCTCCCTACGGCAGCCTTACTTTCGATCTGACCGGCGCCATCAATGTGGAGGCTTCCGGCGATAATGTGGTGTGCATCGGCGGCGGCAAGACCGTAAAGGAATGCATCCACATGATCAACGGCAGCTTCAATCTGGATGCCAAGGGCATCAACATCATCGGCGTGGGCAGTTCCAGCGGCAATGCGGATATCCGGGTGGAGAATGCCGAGCTGCGCGTGCATTGCGCCGGCGACGATGCCGTGGCCATCGGCAGTGTTTCCGGGCGCGCCAAGGTAAGATCCACCGGTTATATCGAAGTGCTCAACGATTGCGAAAACGCCGTGGGCATCGGCAGTATGTCCGGGCGTGAAAGCGAACTGTATTTCAACCGCGGCAAGGTGAAGGTGATCAACCGCTGCTTCGAGAGCACCTGCATCGGCTCTATGGAAGGCAGCATTATGATCTACTGCACCGGCGCAGTGGTGGATATCTATGCCGAGGGTACCAAGGTGACGGGTATCGGCAGCATGAACGGCCGTGCCCAGACCATTGTTTCCAGCGGTACGCTGTGCCTCAGCTTCCTTGCGGCCACGGTGCTGGCACACGGCAACACCCATTGCCAGCTGACCATCAACGGTGGCAACGTGCTGATGGAGGGGCTGGACATTCGCGCCAAGAACCTGTTCGGCATGCCTCTGGTGGCCGTCAGGATCGAGGAAAACAGCTTCGAAAAGCAGATCGATACCGATTTGGGCAGCTATATCTACCGCGCCCAGCGGGATGCGGATCATCCCAACCTGTGCGTGTTCCTGCCCGAGGAAGCATAACCGAACAATCCAATAGACCCCAGCCCCGCAGCTGCCTGGATGCGGGGCTGGGGTTTTTTGTGCAGCCAATCAAATTCAATCCGCCGGAACGAAAATTAACGGCTCAGATGCTCGTTGAATAAGTACATCTTGTAATCATCCGGGCTGAATACCCTGTCTGATGACGGGTCCCCGTATTTCTGGGTTAACTCAGCCCATGTGCAGTGCTTTGCAATGTTCAGAGCGGGGGTGTTTCCGGACAGGATGTCGGGGACCAGCTTTCCCGGTTCGTCGGTCTTCAGATTGCCGATTTTCCACGGCTCTGTCATGTGAGTGAAGTTGTAGAAAACATCAAAGCAGTTAGAGATGTTCAACGTTATGACGTTTCCGATCCGGAAAGAGGGAGAAGAGAAATCGTTTCGCAGCATTTGACAGCATTCCGCTTCCGAGAGGATACTGTCATAATCAAGAAACACCTCTTTCAGTTGTTCCGGTATATGATGCTTTTGGATCCGGGTAGGATACAGCTTCCGGTTTTCACCGTCGCAGCTTCCTTCGTGGACAAAAAACTCAAGATCGGGACAGCGGTTCTTCTTGATTTCCATTGCCATATGGAATAACCGGGCGATTTCCTCTCTGTTATCCTCGTACAGGAAGCACTGCCAGCGCGGGATAATGCCGCTGCTTATGAGCAGATCACTGGCGAGCATCACTTCCCGATAGGCACCTTTTCTGCCGACATATCTGTCCTGCGTTGATTCGAGCCCGAAAAACGTCAGCTGTACCTTCTTTACGCCGACAGATTTCAGAAAAGGAATATACCGATCATCTCTTACAATGCGGTAAAAGCTTGCCAGTTCAAAACGCTCGGGAGCGGCATTGCGGGAAATCTCCAGGTCTCTTTTCCAGCGTTCTGCATAGTCGTCGCAATAGTCCGGTTCCCGCAGCCAACTGTAATAGGCGATCTTATCAAAATACCCGGAAAAGTAATCGACAATAAAGCGATCCGATCCTTCTTCCATTCTTCCGTTGGGCATATGACCAAGCCAGCAATGAGCGCACCGGTTCGGGCAGCCGTACATGTCAACAACCAGATTCAGCATGTTTTCGTTCATTTTTTGCTCCGTATATTCAAATTTGTCGCTTTGGTTCCGAAACCTGCCATGCCCGCGGTTCCGGCAGGATGCCCTGTTGCCCGCAACGGTTGGGCAGGAGGACAGAGCTTTGTTCTCTGCGGGTCACAATCTACGGTTCGCCGAAATCACCGATCCTGCCGAGCAATTGCCCGATGCTGTGATACATGCCGGAATAGATGACCGGGTCGAGCTTGGTCAGATCCACATCAAAGAGGTCGGAACATTCCAGCCGTTCATCGATCTGGATGTTCTTGATGCTGCAAAAGAAAGTGGTGGATTGCCCTGTTTCCACGGCATTGACCACTTCGCATTCGTATACCCAGCGGCTTGCATCCAGGACAGGCACATCCACAATCTCGCCTCTGCTTACTGCGTATGGAATACCGTCTTTCGTTCCGTCCTTTGCGTGGTGGGCGCCCAGATAATCCATCAGGGGAAGCATGTCGGCGCTTACCAGATTCACACTGAGAATACCGGTTCGGAGCACGTTCTGCTTGGTTCTCTTTGTACCGAACATACTGATGGTCAGCAGATAATCGTTGTCCTTTTCGTTCGTAATACTGACCCATGTAATGGGGGCGAAATTCGGGGTGCCGTCATCGTTGTTGGTTCCGATGATGAAAGCAGGCTGTACGCACATGGAAAAATGGGTTCCGACCGATTTGCGTTTGATGGTCTTCATGGTTTTCATCTCCGCAATGCAATGTTGTTATGATTATTCTATCATGGCTGTACAAAAAACCGCAAGCACCGCATGCTTCGTATTCCTGCAGAACAAAACGAGCGTGCATCCGGCACGAAACCGGATGCACGCTTCTATGACAGTTGACAGTTCTCAGGCAGCGATCGGCGGTGCACACCCTGCCGATCGCCGTTTGTTGCCGGTCTCTATTACGGATAGGCAAGACGCAATTCCGTGTAGAAGGCGGTCAGCTGCTCGGTCCAAGTGGCTTTTTCGCCGTAGCACCACAGAAACAGCTGTTCCAGCGCATCCCCTGCGGTCAGGGTATGCTGCCGGATGGCTTCCATGGATGCATCATCATAAACGATGGTTCCGCAGTTGTGCACCGCCTGGGCAAAGGATGCGCTGCCGCCGGTGCTCCAGGCATCCAGCCACCCCAAGGTTCTGGCGTTGTTCAGCACCATACGGAATGTACCTTCGCTGGGATAGTGTTCATAGCCGTTGGTAAAGGGACTCCTGCTGTCGGTGATCTGCCCTGTGGCTTTGTCTGCGGTAAGGACATAATAATCCTGTTTCCACTCCGGGTGGTTGCGGGGGTAGGTGTAGATGACAGCGGTGTTTCCCAGATCCTGCACATCGGTTGCATAGTCTGCCTCCAGCTCCGTGGCGGTTAAACCGTACACCTCCGTCAGAGTATCCTTTGCAGGGGTAAGGACATCGGCAGGTTTTGTTTCCACGGCATAGCAGGGCACGAAGCCGCGCAACGGTACATTGTTTACCGTTGCTTCGATGTAAGACCAGTCGCTGCCCAGATAGCCCAACAGGATTACATTGTCCATACCGGGAACAAGTTTGCCGATGGCATCGCGGGAGTTCAGCGGGTCATCCGTTACGGACGCTTCGTATGCCACATTCACCGGTTGGCGGAGCAGGGAAAGAGGCTTTGCATCGTAAACTTTTGGTAACACCTCGGCAGGGATGTAGCCAAAACGCATTTTGTCGGAGGAAATATCGTACTGCACCAGCGCCCATTCGCCATCCGTGCCAAACACCTGCACCCAGTCGTTGGTGCTCATGGATGCCTTGCCGTTGGCAGAGCGCAGATAATGCTCGCCGGGGCCGGAATAAACGGCATATTTCCGGTTGGAGGTAAAGGATACCTCGTCCGGCTCCGGCAGGTTGCCGGTATAGCTGCTGCCGGGAATATCCGGCGGCAGGGTAAGGCTTTCCCGGGCTTCCTGTACTGTGCGCGGGAAGGAGGAAAGGTTGAACTGCTCGAATTGCCGGGGCGCAATGCCATACACAGTGGTTTTCTTCCAATCGCGGTCGCTGTAGATCAGCTTTCCGGTCTCTACCTGAACGTGCTGGTATGGGGCTTCCTCATCATGTATGGCCAGATCGGTCAGATACCAATCGCCCTGTTGCTTTTCGAAGGTATAGTCCAGTTCAAGTTCGCCCTCTGCATCGAAATAGAAAACGGTGAATTTGCCATATGTCTCATTCTCGATCAGAGGGATTTGCTTGCCCTGCCATACGGCTTTTTCGGACCATGCCGAAACGCGCCATTCCCCTTTTTTGTTTTTATCCAGAATGCACAGGGCATTGCGTCCCTCTTTTTGCTGCATGGCAAAGGCGGCGGCATGACCGTTTTCGTCATACCCAGCCGCGGCGGGGCGGTTCTGGCTCTCAATGGCGGCATCGCCATGGGTCACGCAAGGGATGCTGTAGTCTTTCCAATAACCTTTTTCCAGCACTGCGGCAGCTTCTGCCGGGAGTGGAACCGTCGCCGGTGCTGCCGAGCACAGCAACAGTGCCGCAAGCGTTGCCAGAACAGTCAGTAAAAGCATTCTCCGTTTGTTTTGCATAGGTCAGCTCCTCTTTCTTTCGTGCAGGTGATCGGGGTTAGCGCGCTTGATGATATAACGGTACAGAGTGTTAAAAAATTGCAAAGCCGATAACAGGCGGCGCATTTTACAATTGTGGCATACCGGTATAGGAAATACCGGCACACACGGCTGTACGCGAAAACTCCGCCGACAGCGCTTGCTGTACAGGCGGAGCTTTTCGGGATATATCGTTGTTTTGCCGATCAATCCACCCGAAGGATCATCAGCAGAATATGCCTTGCAGCCTCTTCCATGGCTTCGCGGGTAAGCAACCCCATTTCCTTGGCCTTCAGCAGACGCTGAGGATAGCCGCAGGCCATCTTCAGGTCGTTGCCAGCCATGGCTTCCTTGTAATGCTCGCCGTGGGTCCACCAGTCGGTGGTCACCATGCCGTCGAAGCCCCATTCCTCCCGCAGGATGCCGGTGAGCAGGTCGTGGTTCTCGCTTGCCCGGTGACCGTTGATCACGTTGTAGGAGGACATGATGGACCAGGGATGGGATTCCTCGATCAGGATCTGGTACTGCCGCAGATAGATCTCGCGGATGGCGCGCTCGGAGGCGCGGGAATCGCATTCATGGCGGTTGCTTTCCTTGTTGTTGAGGGCAAAATGCTTGGGCGTTGCTGCCACCCGCTGGCTCTGGATGCCCCGGATCAGTGCGGCGGCCTGCTTGCCGGTCAGCAGGGGATCCTCGGAGAAGTACTCAAAGTTACGCCCGCAGATGGGGTTGCGGTGGATGCAGACACCGGGGGTGAGCCACACGCCGATGTTGTTTTCCTTTACTTCGATAGCGCCGGTCACGCCGATCTGCTCCACCAGAGCGGGATCCCAGCTGCAGGCCAGCAGCGTGGCGCAGGGGAAGGCCGTGGTGGTAACGCCCACCTGGGGCTGGATGCGCAGACCGGCAGGACCGTCGGCGGTCATAATGCTGGGAATGCCGTAGAACTGGTTGTTGCCTACACCAAAGGTGTTTGCCATGCCCGTGTTGGGCTGGCCGCCCATCAGCCATGCCAGATCCTCGTCGGGAAGCTGAGCAACAAAGGCATCCAGCGTCATTTTTCCATCGGCTACATCAGACAACCGGGGTGTATCGGGATCGAAGCGCAGGTGTCCCCAGCCGCGCACAGGGGGCATGGCAAAGGTGTTCTCCAGCGGCTCCAGCGCGGTGGCGCGGGGATCGTTGGGGGTGCCCGTGGGCAAATCCTCCAGCGTGCCGTCTGCCAGCATGCGCTGCTTCAGCGAGGTGGGCGCCATGCGGCTGGTCAGTTGGCACACGATGATATCTTCGGGCAGTACAAGGGTGGTGTCCGCTTGGACGGTATCCCGCACGCTGGTACCGATGTGGAAGAGGTATTCACCGGCCTCCAGCAGCCATGCGGATTTCTGCACCTTGCCCAGGTCGTCGTAGGAGGCCATGCTGTCCACCGGGAAGCGGACGACCACCAGCTCTTCCTCGCCGGGAGCCAGCAGACGGGTCTTGCGGTAGCCTGCCAGCTGGCGGGCGGGCTTGCCCAGCTTGCCCTGGGGCGCGCTGTAGTAGACCTGCACCACCTCGCGCCCGGGTACAGCGCCGGTGTTGCAGACACGAACGGTAGCGGTCACTTCGGTGTCGGAAAGGTCGACGGCAGGCTGGGTAAGGCTGAAATCGGTATAGGAAAGACCGTAGCCGAAGGGGTAGACCACCTTTTCCGCTGCACCGGGAACGGTCTCGAAATAGCGGTAGCCCACATAGATATCTTCGGTGTAGTCTACATAATCGTCCGATTCAAAGAAGGTCTCTGCAAAGGGATAATCCCGCAGGTCGCGGGCAAGGGTGTCCGACAGCTTGCCGGAGGGGTTGCCCATGCCGAAGAGCAGCTCGGCAGTCGCCAGACCGCCCTCCATGCCGCCCTGCCAGGCCAGCAGCAGCGCATCCACGCCGGGGTGGTCGGCAAAGCAGGCGGTCTCCATCATGCCGCCGGTATTCAGCACCACGATGACCCGCTCAAAAGCCGCCGTTACCTGCTCCAGCAAGGTGCGCTCGGCATTGGAAAGGTAGAAATCGCCCTTTTCGAAGATTTCCCGGGAAAGGATCACAGGCCGCTGATCCGCCCCCTGATGGGTCTCAATGGTATCGAAATCGGCAAGGCGATCCCAGTTTTCGCCGGAAAAACGGCTGTAGGAGATAATGGCGGTATCGGCAAAGGCGGCAGCCTTTTGCAGCATGCCTTCCGGCAGCTCGGGCTCGGAGATCATGCCGGGCATACGATCCATGGCATACTGCTCAAGCACATGCTTCTGGTAAAATGCGATGCTGTCGGGGAAAACGGTGTTGGGATCTGCGATCCGGCACAGCCCCTCGTACAGGTTTCGGGTGTATGGTACGGTCACATCGCCGCTGCCGCCGCCGCCCTTGACATAGTCGATGGTACCCTTACCGAAGAGGGCAACCCGTGTGCCCACAGCCAGAGGCAGGGCACGGCGTTCGTTCTTCAAGAGTACCATGCCTTCCTTGGCGGCATTTTTGGAAACAAGAATATGCTCCTCGCTGGCGGTGGCGCGCCGACCGTCCTTCCCAAGGGGCAGCATAGGCAGATAGTTGGCACGGTTCCATTGCTTCATGGGTGGTTCCTCCGTATCTGTTGGTTTGTGGTTTGCGTTGCCGCCATTATACGGTATTTGGGCGGAGAATTCAATCGGTCTCGAAAAAAAGCATTCTTCCCTGCGCCTGCAGCGGCAGGTACGAGGAAGAATGCAAATATGGGTTATTCTTCTGCCAGATCCATGGCGATCCGCTCGGGCAGAATGGGCAGCTCCCGGTACCATTTGCCGGTGGCGCGGTAAATGGCGTGGGCAATGGCGGGGGCAGGGGTGTTGATCACGATCTCACCGATGGATTTTGCCCCAAAGGGGCCGGTGGGCTCATAGCTCTGTTCAAACTCCACCCGCAGGTGGCCCATATCCAGCCGGGTGGGGATCTTGTACTGCATCAGGCTGGCTTCCATGGGCTTGCCGCCGGTGCCGGGGGTGATGTTTTCCATCAGCGTATGCCCGATGGCCTGTACGATGCCGCCTTCGGCCTGAATCCGCGCCAAAGCCGGGTTGATGGGTGTGCCGCAGTCTACCACAGCCATGTAATCGAGGAGCGTTACCTGTCCGGTCAGCTTGTCCAGTTCGATCTCTGCCATACCCACCATAAAGGGCGGGGGCGAGATGGGGGAGGAGTGGGTCGCACTGGCCTGCGCCGCGCAATGGCTACCCACCTGCGTTTTGTATGCAATATCGGAAAGGGATACGGTTTTACCGCTGGTAAGGCAGCGCACACAGGTGCCCTCAAAGGCGGTTTCATCGACTGTGCAGCCCAGCAGCTCTGCACCGATGGCGCAGATGTTCTTTTTCAGATCGGTACAGGCTTTTTCAACGGCTTTGCCGGTGATGTAGGTGGTGGAAGAGGCATAGGAGCCGGAATCGTAAGGGGAGGCGTCGGTGTCTGCGCCGAACACGGCTACATGATCCACGCTGCAATCCATGCATTCCGCCAGCATCTGGGCAAGAATGGTATCGCAGCCGGTGCCCATATCCGCTGCGCCGATGCGCAGGGTATAGGTGCCGTCTTCGGTAAGGGAAATATCGGCAGAACCTACGTCCACATTGGAAATGCAGGAACCCTGCATGGCCATGGCAACGCCCGCGGCTCGCACCTTACCGTTGCCCATATCCCGCACCGGGTATTTTTCTTCCCAGCCGAAGATCTCCCGGCAGCGCTCCATGCAGCGGTCCAGCGCACAGGCGTTGGCGGGTTCGTCGTAGTATGCGGGCATGATCATGCCTTCCCGCACCATGTTGAGATCCCGCAGCCGGGTGGGATCCATCTGCAGCTTTTCGGCCAGCTCGTTGACCATGCTTTCCACCGCAAAGATGCCCTGCGTTGCACCGTAGCCACGGTAAGCGCCGGCGGCTTGTGTGTTGGTATAGACTACATCGTAGGCAAAACGGTGGGCTTCCAGCGAACCGGTATACAGGGGGATGGACTTGTGCCCGGAAAGCCCCACTGTGGTGGGACCGTGCTCGCCGTATGCGCCGGTGTTGGAGAGGGTGTACAGATCCAGTGCACGGATCCTGCCGTCCCTGTCTGCACCCAGCTTTACAGTAATCTCCATCTCGTGCCGGGGCGAACCGGCGATCTGTGCTTCCTCACGGGTATAGACGATCATGGCGGGGCGGCCTGTCTTCATAGTCACAAAGGCGGGATACACCTCGCATACCGCTGTCTGCTTTGCCCCGAAGCCGCCGCCGATGCGGGGCTTTTCCACACGGATGCGGCTCTTGGGAATGCCCAGCGCCCGGGACAGGATGCGCCGGGTATGGAATACGATCTGAGTGGAGGATATCACGTGGAGCCGTCCGTAGCGATCCAACGAGGTGTGGGTGCAGAAAGTCTCCATCATCGCCTGATGGAAGGCCTTGGTGTGGTAGGTATGCTCCAGCACAATGTCGCAGTCTGCCATGACGGCGTCTACATCGCCGGAGCTGCTTACTTCGCTGGCCACCAGATTGCGCTTGGGGTCGCCGCCCACCTCACAGGGCGGGAACCAATCCTCCTCCGGGTGCACCAGCACCGGGTTGTCCAGTGCCGTGTGCAGATCCAGCACGGCCTCCAGCACACGATAGCTTACCTTGATCAGCTTCATGGCCTTTTCGGCGGCTTTCTCATTTTCGGCAGCGATGATAGCAACGGCATCTCCCGCAAAGCGGACATGCCGGTCAAGGATCAGCCGGTCGTAAGGAGATGGTTCGGGATAGGTCTGTCCGGCAATGGCAAATCGGGTGGCGGGAACGTCCTGCCAGGTGTAGATATCCACCACGCCGGGTACCTTTTTGGCAACAGCGGTGTCGATGCTCTCTATGATGGCGTTGGCATGAGGGCTGCGCAGCAGCTTTACCACCAGCGCGCCGTCGGGTACCACATCCTGCGTATAGACAGGCTTGCCCAGCAGCAGCTGCATGGCGTCCTTTTTGCGCACCGAATGGTTTACAGAGCGATAGTTCTTATTCTGCATGGCTGCCTCCTTCTGCGCGGCTGTTCAGAAATCTGCGAATGCCGCGCAGCTGCCCCTCGTAGCCGGAGCAGCGGCACAGATTACCCGCCAGATAGGCGCGGATCTCGTCGTCGGTGGGGTTGGGGTTCTCCCGCAGGAGGGCGATGGTGTTCATCACATAGCCGGGGTTGCAGAAGCCGCACTGGTCTGCGCCCTCGTCGGCAATAAAGCCAACAAAGGCTTCCGCCTCCTGTTGCAGCCCTTCCAGCGTGTAAATCTCGTGTCCGTCCGCACGGGCGGCCAGCAGGGAGCAGGAAAGCACGGGCTTGCCGTCCATCAGCACGGTGCACAGCCCGCAGTTTGCGGTCTCGCAGCCCCGCTTCACGCTCAGGCAGCCGTGTCGGCGTACAAAGTCGATCAGCAGCAGATCGGCATCGATGTGGTCGGTAATGGTTTTTCCGTTCAGCTTCAGCCGGATCTCCATCATGCATTCCCTCCCAACGCAAGAATAGCCCTCTTCACCAGCACGCGGATCAAATGTGTGCGGTAGGCGGCGCTTCCCCGCAGATTGCCGCCGGTGGGGCAGCGCTGAGCAACGCTGCTTGCAAAAGCGGCGGCGCTTTCCTCTGTGATGCCCCCTGCCAGAATGCCCTCATCGTCCCGCAGGAGGATGGCTTTGTGGGGGCGTGCGCCTACCGAAGCGCAGAAGCAGTCGTTTACCCGTGATACAGCACAGGTGATCACGGGAAAATCGGTGCGCTGGATGCGCATGCTCCGGTATGCGAAGCTGGCGGAGGTCTTTTTCACGATCAGGCGCACAAGAATATCCCGGTCAGGCTTCATGGCCGCAAACTGCGCCAGCGGCACTACGCCGCCCTTGTACAATTCCACATAGCTGTCGGCGGCAAGAAACAGTGTAAGCACATCGGAAAAACCAAAACGCCCCCACAGACTGCCGCCCACCGTTGCCATGTTGCGGAACTGTACACCCACGATGCTGCTTACTGCCTCGGCTGCCGCACCGTTCATGTACCGGTTCAGCCCTTGGTGCTGTTCCAGCTGCCGCAGGGTGACCATCGCGCCGATGGAAAACGCATCGTCGGTTTCCTCAATGGTATCCAGCCCCAGCCCGCTCAGGTCGATGGCTGTGGCAATGTTCAGCGTGCTCATCTTCAGCCACAGCATGCCGCCGATGATGCGGTTTCGCCGGGACTGGTTCAGGGCATAGGCTTCCTCCAGGCTTTGTGCCCGGACGTACTTATGTATGGTGATCATGCAAAATCAAGCTCCTTTGTGGGAATACCTTTTATTCATTTTACCAGCTTTGCTTGCTTTTGAGAAGGGGAGAGGGTATAATAGCGTTATTGTTTTCCGACTATAACGAAAGAGGCGAACCGACTATGATCAAACGGATCCTTGCAGTTTTCCTTTGCCTTACCCTGTTGCTTGGCTGTTGCGGCAGTTTTGCCGAGGCGGCATTGGCAGACTATCCCCTTACCCTTACCGACCATGCCGGACGGGAAGTGGTTATTGAGGATGAACCCGAAACACTGGTCAGCGGCTACTATATCTCCACCTCTCTGCTCATCGCGCTGGATCTGGACGATCGGCTGGTAGGTGTGGAGGCCAAGGCAGACAAGCGCGCCATCTACCGCCTTGCCGCCCCGGAGCTGATCGAGCTGCCCAGCGTGGGCACCGCCAAGGAATTCGATCTGGAGGGCTGCCTTGCCCTGAAGCCCGATCTGGTGATCCTGCCCCTGAAGCTGAAGAATGCTGCCGAAACGCTGGAGCAGATGGGCGTGGATGTGCTGCTGGTAAACCCGGAAAACCGGGAACTGCTCCGGGAAGCCATCGATATGATCGCTAC
This sequence comes from Clostridia bacterium, assembly GCA_017516765.1. GTDB lineage: Bacteria > Bacillota > Clostridia > Christensenellales > Aristaeellaceae > Limiplasma. Next base: position 30,482 of record JAFXBE010000100.1, read on the forward strand.
TGCCACCGGCACACAGCAGGAGGCGCAGACACTGCTGGATTTTGCTGCCCGGCAGGAGACTCTGCTTGCCGAAAAACTGGATGGTGCAGAGAAACCCAAGGTATATCTGGCGGGCAATTCCGCCATGCTGTCCACCGCAGGCGATGCCATGTACCAGTCGGATATGATCCGTCTGGCGGGCGGTGTGAATGCGGCGGCGGAGATCACCGATCCCTATTGGGTGGAGATCAGCTACGAGCAGCTGCTGGCATGGGATCCCGATTACATCATTCTGGCTTCCGATGCCTCCTATACCGTGGAGGATGTGCTGAACGACGCCAACCTTTCCGGGCTGAAGGCAGTAGTCAATGGGTGCGTCTATCAGCTGCCCAGCAAGGCGGAGGCATGGGACAGCCCTGTGCCTGGCGGCATTCTGGGTTCTGTCTGGCTGGCAGAAGTGCTGCACCCCGAATTGTTTACCGAAGCGGAACCTGCCGCTGTGATCGACGAATATTATGAGACATTCTATCAGTTCACCTACAGCGAAAACGAATAAGCTGTGTATTCTTGGCGCGGCGCTGCTGGCATTGCTGGCAGCGCTCAGTCTGTATACAGGAAAATACCCCTTGTCGGCAGAAAAGCTGCTGGCGGGCGATGCCATGCAGCTGCAGGTCTTCTGGCGGCTGCGCTTCGGACGTATGCTGGCAGGTGCGGCGGGCGGCTTTGCCTTGGGGATGGCAGGTTTTGTATACCAGACGGTGTTCCGCAATCCGCTGGCATCGCCGGATATTATCGGCGTTTCCTCCGGCGCCAGCGCAGGGGCTGCAGCGGGCATTCTGTTCCTTTCCGGTGCAGCGGCGGTAACGGGTGCATCCTTCGCGGGTGCACTGGCGGCGATGATCCTGTCCCTTGCCCTTGCCGGGCTGGACCGCAGCGGAAGAAGCGGAACCATTGTACTGGCGGGCGTGGCGGTGCATTCCCTTGCCCAGACGGCATTGATGTGCCTGAAACTGACCGCCGACCCGGAAAGGGAGTTGGCATCCATCGAATACTGGATCATGGGCAGCCTGAACGGAGTAAGCCTGCAAGCGGCCGTGGGTAATCTGGCGGTATGCGCTCTTTGCGTGCTGCTGCTCTTTTTTCTGCACCGGCAGATCCTGCTGCTTTCGGCAGAGGAGGGGGAAGCCCGTATGCTGGGCGTGCCGGTGACCTGGATGCGGCTGGGGGTACTTTTGTTGGCAACGCTGGCGGTATCCTGTGTGGTCAGCCTGACGGGATTGATCAGCTTCGTGGGCTTGCTTGCACCTCACATTGCCCGTTTGCTGACCCGGAACAACCAAAAAGGTACCATGCTGCTCAGCGGGCTTGCCGGGGGCGTGCTGCTGCTGGCTGCCGATCTGCTGGCGCGCACCGTTGCGGCCACCGAACTGCCGGTCAGCATCTTCACCAGCCTGCTGGGTGCGCCCTATCTGGTCTGGCTGCTGGTGGGAAGGAGGCGGCGGGCATGAACGGTCTTTCCGTACAGGGGCTTATTGCCGGTTACGGCGGTGAACCTGTGATCCGCGACCTTTCCTTCGAGCTTCCCCGGGGCAGAATATTAGGCATTCTGGGGGCAAACGGCAGCGGCAAGACAACATTGCTCAAGAGCATGTGCGGCATACTGCCTCATCAGGGCGTATGCCTGCTGGATGGGACAGATCTGTCCCGGATGCCGCCGAGAAAAGCGGCGCTGCTTTGCAGTTATGTGCCTCAGCGCAGTGGTATCACCATCGATCTGCCTGTGCTTGAGGTGGTGTTGATGGGCTTCAATCCCCGTCTGGGGCTGCTGGAAATCCCCAACGCAGCCATGCGGGCGCAGGCACAGGAAGCCCTTGCCCGGGTGGGGCTTGGCGGCAGGGAGAATGATTCCTTTCATTCTCTCAGCGAGGGGCTGAAGCAGCTTTGCATTCTTGCCCGCACGTTGGTTTCTGAGGGCAGCCTTTTGCTGCTGGACGAGCCGGAAAGTGCGCTGGATCTGCGCCACCGGCATAAGCTGCTTGAGCAGGTGCGCCGCTGGGTGCGGCAAAGAAACGGTACGGCTGTGCTTTCCCTGCACGATCCCGGTCTGGCGCTGAACCATTGCGACCGATTGCTGCTGTTGAAAAATGGCGGCTGCCACGGCATGCTCTGCCCCGGGGAGACCCCGCCGGAGGAGATGGAAGCCCTTCTGGCGGGCATTTACGGTGCGGTGAGTCTGCGCCGGTGCACCGACCGTACCGGGCGGCAGCAGTGGGTCATGCTCAAGGAATGGGAGGATGAAGAATGAAGGCGGTCACACGGATCCTCTTTCTGGATGACGAGGGGCAGAAGTTCTTCGGCAAAGGCCCCCACGATCTGCTCCGGCTGGTGGAGACCACCGGCTCCCTGCGGGCGGCTGCCCAAACCATGGGCATGGCTTACACCAAAGCGTTGAAGATCCTCAAAAACGCAGAGGCTGCGCTCGGTTTCCCGCTTACCGAACGTACCACCGGCGGCAAAGCGGGCGGCGGCAGCCGCCTTACATCACGGGCAAAGGAGTGGCTGGTAGCCTATGAAGCCTACAGCGAAGCCTGTATACAGGCCAACGCCCGACTGTATTCGGATTTCTTTCCGGGCAAGCGGTAAACGGCATCTGTTCATCACCGGCGGCAGGGGCGCGGGCAAAACCACGCTGCTCGGCGCATTGCGCCCTGCCGGGGCAACAGAGATCGTAAGCTTTGCAGAGCCGCAAAAAGCGGTATACCTGCGGGATGGTCTGTCAGGTATAGCCACCCGGATCGGCTGCTACGACAATGCTTTGCCCGGAGATGAAAACAAAATGCGCCCCCTGCCTGAGGGCTTGCGCGCTGCTGCCGGGCAGATCGTCGCTTGTGCCAACGCAGACGGTAAGTGGGCAACGGTGGATGAGATCGGTTATCTGGAATGCAGCAGCCCGGCATATATACAGGCGTTGGAAGAACTGCTGCAAAAGAAGCGGGTCATTGCCGCTGTGCGAAAGCAGGATCTGCCGTATCTCCGGCAGCTGATCAGCCGGGAGGATGCTTTTGTGGCAGATCTGGATGCCCCCTTTGGCAACACCGGCTGTGTGATCATGGCTTCGGGGCTTGGCAAACGCTTCGGCTGCAACAAGCTGTTGGCAGATTTTCGTGGCAGGCCGCTCATCTGCCGGGCATTGGATGCCACGGATGGGATCTTTGCCCGCCGGGTGGTGGTCACCCGTCATGGGGAGGTAGAGCAGCTTTGCCGGGAGCGGAATGTGGAATGTCTGCTGCATGATCTGCCCCAACGCTCCGATACGGTGCGTCTTGGACTGGAGACGCTGCAGGGGGTGGAAAACTGCCTGTTCTGCCCCGGCGACCAGCCTTTGCTTTGCCGTGATACGGTTGCCGCTCTGGCATTATGCGCCCGGCAGGAGACGGAAAGCATCTGGCGCACCGCTTTCGGAGACCGCCCCGGCGCACCGGTGCTGTTTCCGCAATGGGCGTTCCCGGAATTGTTGTCCCTGCCCGATGGCGCAGGCGGCGGTGCGGTGATCCAAAAACATCCCGAACGGGTGCGTCTGCTGCCCGTCCGGGATGAAAGAGAACTGATGGATGCGGATACGCCCGAGGCGCTGCACCTGCTGGCGGATGACTGAACCGACTTTACAGCAGCTTTTCGATGGCGGCGGCAACCTGTGCCGCAACGAGGGTGTTGCCTTCGTCGTTCAGGTGGAGATGGTCGCCCCGGTCGTAGGTGACCATTTTGTCGTGCATGGTGGCGAACAGATCATCCACCGGAATGCCGTATTTCTCTGCCACCTTGCAGATGATGGCGTTGTATGCCCGGATGCCCTCGGTATCCGGGTTGGTGGTGGGCATGGTGGTGGCAAAAATGATTTTTGCTTCGGGGAACAGCTTGCGCAGCACCAACACCGTGCGCTCCACCGCACTTTCGTATTCCTCCGGCAGGGAGAAGGGTCTGCCCAGACCGTAATCGTCGCCCAGATCCCACAGGCCGCAGTTCCAGTGCACCACATCGGGGGTGGGAAAGTCGCCTGTCCAGAAGCGCAGCGAGTTGAGGGTATAGCCCGCCCAGCGCCCGTTCTCGGCGGGGCCGTATACATGGGCTTTGCCCTCCAGCGCAGTGCGCACAAAGGGTTCGTAGCCCATGCGGCGGGAATCGCCCAGCAGGAGGATGTTCTTACAAGCAGCCATAGTCATGCTCCTTTGCCGTAAAAGGTGTTTTTGGTATTCTATCACATACCATCGCCGGGCAGCAAGCCTTGTGGGCGGTTGATAAAGGGTTGAAGCAAAAGAGGTATCATCGGCTTGCGGCGTAACCATGCGCGACCCAAGCCTGTGCATGCAATACAGAAAGAAAGGGGAGAACCCACCGTGACGAAGCGGGAAACTGCGCAGCAAAAGACCATGCGCATCGCCTTCTGCGGCATGATGACCGCCCTTTCCGTGGTGCTGATGCTCCTTGGCGGGCTGATCCCTGTGCTGTTGTATGTATCGCCGCTGGCAGCGGGGCTTCTGCTGCTTGCGGTATTGATGGAATACGGAAAAAAGGAGGCTTGGCTCACATGGCTGGCAACGGCGATGTGTGTGCTGCTGGTGGGGGTGGACAAGGAAGCAGCGTTCTTTTATGGATTCATCGGCTATTATCCCATTTTGAAATGGGAGATCGACAGGCGTATCCCTAACCGTGGTCTCCGGCTGGGAGCCAAGCTTGTTCTGTTTACCCTCTCCGTGGGACTGATGTATCTGCTGCTGGCGATCCTCTTCCCGGCCATGATGCTGGTGGAAAGCTTCGGCGGCATAGGGATGCTGGTGATCTTCGCTGTTATGCTGAATGTGTGCCTTCTGCTCTACGACCGTGCGCTGCTGCCTATGGCGGTGCTGTACGACCGGCGGCTCAAACCCCATTTGAAATTTTTGAAAAGATAGAAAAAACGGTATTGCTGATGGATTTGCAGCAATACCGTTTTTGGTTCAGCTCAGCTTGATCTCCAGCCACTTGCCCCGCTTTACCCGGTGTGCCAGCAGACGGTCGCGTACCAGTGAGTCGATCAGGAAGGCGATCCAGGGTGCCATCACGGCAATGTTGGGGTACTGGGGCAGCGCATCGGCGATGGGGTAGCAGAACAGCCACGTCAGCACCGGGCGCAGGATGGCTACGCTTAAAAGCGCGCAGTAGGCAACGAATTTGACGTCACCTGCGCCCCGCAGAACGCCGCTGTTCACCACGCGTCCGTTCTGGGGCATCATGGATAGGATGACCACATACAGCGATGCCGTCACCCCTTGAATGATCGCTTCGTCCTGTGTAAACAGCAGGGCGATCTGCCTGCTGGTGAGCAGGATCGCGGTCATCAGCAGGATGGAAACGATCATGCCTATCCGGTAGGCCACCCCGGCATGTGCCATGGCCAGATCCTTCCGCTTTGCGCCAAGGCTTTGCCCTACCAGCGATGTGCCGGCGGTGCTTACACCGTCGCCCAGCGTAAAGGACAGGGAAGTGACCTGAGATACGATCTGGTACGCCGCAAAAGCGTTGGTACCGATACCCGCGATCAGGCGCGCCAGCATCAGAAACCCGATGCGCAGACAGACCGCCTCCACCATAGAGCTTGCGCCCACTTTGGTAAGACCGCTCAGGGTCACCTTGTCAAACTTGGGCTTGGCAATGTGGTAATAGCCGCCGTTTCGCAGCACCACCACGATGCAGATCAGGCTGGCAGCAATGGTACCTGCCGCCGTTGCAATGGCTGCACCCTTTACGCCCAGCTTGGGAAAGCCGAGCTTGCCGTTGATCAGAACGTAATTGAGGCAAACATTGATCAGGTTGGCGGTAATGTTGGTGGCCATGGTCACCCGTGTTTTGCCGATGGCGCGCATGGCGGCGCAGATGCACAATTGCCAGCAGTTGGGCAGAAAAGCCAGCGAAATGATGCGGAAATAATCCACGCTCAGCGCCAGTGTATCTTCGTTGGCGCCGCCCAGCCGCATCAGCGGTTCGGCACCGAAATAGCCAATCAGAGTCATCAGTATGCCGATCACCGTGATAATGGCAAGAGACTGGTTCAGGCAGGCGTTTGCCCCTGTGTGGTCGTGCGCACCCTTTCGGCGGGCGCAGAGGGCGGTGGTGCCCACGCACAGTGCCTGCGCCAGCAGAAGAAGGATCATGCGGGGCTGTCCCGTCAGACCCACGGCAGCGATGGAGGCTGCGCCCAGTGTGCCCACCATCATGGTATCCACCGAGCCGATAATGCTCATCAACGCCCCCTCCACGGTGGAAGGCCAGGCAATGGCGAGCGTGTTCTTGTAGAGCTGCTTCAGCTGCGGGGATTCGATCCGGTTGCCTTCGTGATCCCTGACGCTCAGCAGCTTTTCAAATATGCCCATAACGGCTTCCTTTCCATACAAACAGCAGGCTTATGCGACAAATGCCGCAGCCAAGCCTGTGTTGTATACATTCTGTTTGTATTATAGCACCAAGGTTGGCTTTGTCAAATTGGGAATCGGCAATGAAAACGTTGCTAAACAGGCTTTTTGGGCAGCTTGCAAACGGTGTGCCGTTTTTTTATAATGGTGCAGGAGGGGAGGGATGCCTGTGAAGCCGCGTTTGATCTTTCATTGCGATTGCAACAATTTTTATGCTTCCTGCGAATGTCTGGAGCGTCCGGAACTGAAAAACGTACCCATGGCGGTTGCGGGCGATCCCAAATACCGTACAGGCGTTGTGGTTGCGAAAAATGAGCTTGCCAAGCGTGCAGGGGTAAAGACCACCGACACGGTCTGGCAGGCGCAGCGCAAATGCCCGGGCATCGTGTTCGTTCCGCCCCGCCATGGGCTGTATGCCAAAATATCCAAACAGGTCAATGCCATCTATCACGAATATACCGATTATCTGGAGCCTGCCTCCATCGACGAATCCTATCTGGATATGACGGGTGCGCCCGAATACTACGGTCTGTCGCCTGTAGAGCTGGCAGACACCATTCGCCGCCGGGTGCGGGAGGAGATCGGGGTGACCATTTCTGTCGGCATATCGGATAACAAGGTATTCGCCAAAATGGGTTCGGATTACAAAAAGCCCGATGCCACCACCCACATTACCCGGGAAAACTACCGGGAGCTGCTGTGGAAGCTGCCGGTGGGCGACCTGCTGTTCGCGGGCAGAGCCACCGTGGGCGAACTGAGCAAGCACCATATTCAGACCATCGGCGATTTGGCACAGCGTGATCGGGAGTGGCTTTCCCATATTCTTGGTAAGGGCGGCGAACAGCTTTGGGAGTATGCCAACGGGCTGGACAGGGAGCCGGTGCGCCTGTGGGGCGAAAAGGAAGAGATCAAATCCGTATCCCGGGGCATGACCTTCCGTAAAAATCTGATCAGCGAAGAAGAAATCTGGTGCGGGCTTTCCGTACTGACCGACGAGATCGCCATGCAGCTGCGGCACCACGGGCTGAAGGGATCGGTGGTGCAGGTGCACATCAAGACCCCCGAACTCAAACTGTTTTCCCGGCAAGTGACGCTGGATCATTTTACCTGTCTGCATAAGGAAATTCTGGATACCTGCATGCAGATCGTCAAAACCCAGTGGCACATCGGCGAGAAAGCGCCCATCCGCGCCCTGACCGCCGGGGTGACCCATCTGGTGCCTGCGGACAAGGCGACTGAACAGTTGAATCTCTTCGACCTTGCCGACAGCTCCGCGGCCGAAAAGCGGGAGAAGCAGGAACGGCTGGAGGCTGCCATGGACAGGATCCGCCAGAAACACGGCAGCGGCAGTGTGACCATGGGCTATGCCGATAACGAATCCATCGGCGTGGTTCGGAAAAAGCAACGGGATCCCAAAGCCCCATCGGAGGGAGAGACGGAATGATGCGGGTGCTGTTTCTGGATATCGACGGCGTGCTCAACTCGGAGGGCTGGAATGCAGAGCATCAAAGTGAGATCGTCCAAGGCATCCTGATCGACCGGGCGGCGGTGCGGCTGCTGGCGCAGCTGGTGCACGAAACAGATGCGCAGCTCATCCTCCATTCCGGCTGGCGCATGTGGTTTGATGCAGAGCTTCGCCCTTTGCGCAAGGAAGCGGAAATACTGGTGAGCCTGTTTGCGGAAGCAGGGCTCTCTCTTGCCGGTATCACCCCGGATCTGACCACCGAAGAGATCCGCAGAAGCAAGCGGTTCAGTCTGGTCAAGGACGACGAGATTATGGCATGGCTGGCAAGCCACAGCCATGTTGAAGCATGGGTCGTGCTGGACGATCTGGCGCTGCCCGGCGAACAGCTCCGGCTGCATCAGGTGCAGACCGATCCTGCCAGGGGTCTGACCCTGCAGGACATCGAGAAGGCAAAGCAATTGCTGATGCACTGAGAAAACAGCATATAAAAAACGAGCAAAGCCTGCGTTTGCTCGTTTTTGTACTGGCTGCTATTCCGGCTGGATCAGCCGTACGCCCCGCTTGGCTACATAGCGGCTTTCCAGCCAGTAATCCGCACCGCCGAAAGCATTGTTTTCCGGGTAGTAGCGGATGCCGTCCAGCTGGGCAAGAGAGGTGATGGGGGTAAAGCTTCCGTCTGCCAGTTGTTTGTACAGCTGGGCATTTTTAATGCGTTCCCATGTGGCGGAGGGAGCAGAATCCACAATATGCATCATGCTGCCATCGGGGCTCATCTCGGTAACCAAAGCGATATGCCCGCTGACCACCGCAAAGGAGAACATGGCCCCCTTCTCCAGACGGCTTTTGATGGTGGGCAGATCCTTGTAGAGATCGAACCGGGTCTTGAAGCCCAGATCGTCGCCTGCATTGCCCACCAGCGTACTGTTCAGGGTGCCGCCGTCCACCAGACAGAAGGCGTATTTCTTTGCCAGCGCCTGGGGCGTGATGGCCTCGCCCTCCCAGCCAAGGCGGTCAAGGGCGTGGGAGAGGGCAAAGATGGCGCAGCCGGAAACCTCCAGTGTGCTGGTGCGGTATTTCTGATCCTTCCAGTAACCGCTGGATTGGCTGTAGATGTTCTCGCCGCACCACTCCAGTCCTGTGTTGGCGGCGGTTGCCGGTTCGCTCTTTCCGGGCAATTGATACACATGGATGCAGGCGCTGCCGCCGGGGGTGCTCAGGGTGACGGTGCCGCTGCGCACCGAAGGGGTATCGGGCGGAAGAACGGTAACGGTAAGCATGTCATCACGCTTGGAAACGCTCAGGAAATCGGCATCGTAGAAAACCTTGTAGCTGCTTTCGGCGGGGGAAACGGTAAAGCTGCGGCTGCCCTCCGCCGCCGTCCATACAGCATGCTGCGACCCATCCACCCACAGCGGGTCGGGCTCGGAAAACAGGTAGACATCTTCGTCCACCCCGTGCTGTGCAGATTGGGAAACTGTCCAGTCCAGCTCTGTGCCGCCGCTGGTGATGCGTATGCTGCCTTCCCGGTAATGCCCGGCAGCAGAGAGCGCGGTAACCACCAACGGGTCTCCGGGCTGCCCCTGCGGGGTTTCAAGAATAAAGAAATCGCTGTCTGTGGTGGCAGTCCACGGCTGAGCGCTGCATACCATCCAGCTTTCCTGACCGCCGTGCGCCATCAGCCCACCGCCGGTATGGGTCAGGGTGATGCCTTGCATGGGCTCGACCGTCAGCGGGCTTTGCAGCATGGCGACTGCGCCTTCGCTGTCCATCACCGCCATGTGTACAAGGAAATCCCCTTCCTGCATGGGGGAGTAGTACCATTGGTCGCTGCCGTATTCCTCCAGCAGGGTATTACCGTTCTGTGTTACGGCATAGATGTATCGGTAGGGCTCTGTGCCGCCGGCAGCGGTAAGCTGCGCATGCACCACCCCGCCGGCCTGTATGCGGTCGGGCAGTGGTTCGGCGGTCAGCTTCAGGGCAGGAACGACCACAAAATCTTCGCTGGCGGTCACTTCTGTTCCGTCTTTTGCATATACCGCTTTCAGGGTGTATTCTCCCTGCTCTCTGGGCAGGTAGGAACCAAAAGCGTTGTCGGTCTCTGTGGTAAACAGCTCCTTGCCGTCCTTCAAAAGGGTATAGCGGTAGCTGTCTGCCGCTTCACCGGTTATTTGGAAATCCAGAATGCTCTCTGCCGGTACCCGCTGCATGGAAAGCGCCAGAGAAGTCTCCCCGGCAGCTGCGGCAGGCAGCAGCAGGCACAGCAGCACAAGCAGTATCGTTCGTATTCGCATAGGTGTTCCCTTCCTGTTAATCGGGATATGGATATTATACCCTATCATCAGACGTAACAGCAACCGGAAAACGTTCTTGTGTGCAATTAAATATCTTGCGCTATTCTATTGTGATCCCGGGATTTGATTGACGCAGAAAACGATTTTGGGTAAACTATCTGCATAACATCTGCATTCGATACGAATGCCCATGCAAAGGAGACACATCATGAAGCTGCTCTTGCGATTGAGCCGGGAAGCTGTCCGGTACAAAAATCTCTACATTGTTGCGATCCTTTCCACTCTTGGGCTTACGGCGGTCAATCTGGCTGCCCCACGCGTACTGTCTGCTGCCACGGGCATCGTGGAGCGGGGCGTGGACGAAGCCGCCCTCCGCCGGATCGGGCTTCTGGCGCTGGTGTTGGTGGGGCTGTATCTGCTGCGCATCGTGTTCCGCTTCCTCAGCAATTACCTTGCCCACAAAGCGGCGTGGTACCTGGTGGGCGATCTGCGCACCAAGACCTACGACAAGCTGGAACGCCTGCATCTGGGCTATTTCCACGACAAGCAGACCGGCGACCTGATGAGCCGCATCGTTAACGATACCCGCGATTTTGAATTACTCTACGCCCACCTGATCCCGGATGTGATCACTCATCTGGTCACCTTTGCGGGTGTGCTCATCGTGCTGCTGACCATCAACTGGAAGCTGGCGCTGATCACCTGCGCACCGATCCCGCTTATCCTGCTCAGCGGCGTGATCTTTTCCAAGAAGGTGCGCCCCTTCTTCAAGGCTTCCCAGAAAAAGATGGGCGAGCTGAACGGCAAGCTGCAGGATAACCTGTCCGGCGTGCACGAGATCCAGTCCTTTGGACGGGAAGGCTACGAGACCGAGCAGGTGAACATCAAGAATTTCGAACATATCAAGGCCATGCTCCATGCCCTCAAGCTGAGCGCGGTATTCCACCCCTCGGTAGAATTCGTTTCCTCCATCGGCACGGTGCTGGTGGTGGGTTTCGGCGGTCTGTTGGCCTTCAACGGTAATCTGAGCGTAGAGGATATCGTTGCCTTTGTGCTGTATCTGGGCATGTTCTATGCCCCGGTATCCGGTCTTGCCAATCTGCTGGAAAGCATGCAGCAGTCCATGGCAGGTGCGGAGCGCGTGATGGCGGTGCTGGATGCACCCTTTGAAATTCAGGATAAGCCCGATGCCGCCGAACTGAAGAATGTGGAAGGCAGCATCATCTTTGAAGATGTGGATTTCGCCTACGAAAACGGCATCCCTGTGCTCAACGGTGTTTCCTTCGAATGCAAGCCGGGCAAAATGCTGGCGCTGGTAGGCCCCACCGGCGTGGGCAAGACCACCCTTACCCAGCTGATTTCCCGTTTCTACGAGCCTACAGCAGGGCGTATCCTTGTGGATGGGCAGGATATTGCCTCCGTGACCATGGAAAGCCTGCGCCGCAATATTTCGCCCGTGCTGCAGGATACCTTCCTCTTCAACGGTACCATCGCCGAGAATATCGGCTACGCCAGCCCCGAGTCCTCCATGGAAGAGATCGTGGAGGCAGCCAAAGCAGCCAATATTCACCAGGATATTCTGGAAATGCCCGACGGGTACGAGACACGGGTGGGCGAGCGGGGTCTGCGGCTTTCCGGCGGACAGAAGCAGCGTGTGGCCATTGCCCGCGCCATCCTGCGAAAATCGCCCATCATTATTCTGGACGAAGCCACCGCCTCTGTGGATGTGGAGACCGAACGGCAGATCCAGAAGGCCATTGCGGGCATTGCCGGGCAGCGCACCATCATTGCCATCGCACACCGGCTTTCCACCATCCGCAATGCAGATCAGATCCTGGTGATCGAAGACGGACGTGTGGCAGAAAGCGGCACCCATCAGCAACTGGTGGAAAAGGATGGTATCTATGCCCGCATGCACCGGATCCAGTCCGCAGCCGCACAGGAGGAAGGTATTGCCTGATCTGAGAAAGAGGAGGTACCACGCGTGATCTACACCCCCATGACCAAAAAGGCGTTGAAGCTGTGCTTTGATGCCCATCGGGATCAGCTGGACAAAGCGGTATGCCTTATGTGTTCCATCCCTTTCATCTGGCAGAGCAGATGGATAACGAAGATGCGGTGATCCTTGCCCTTCTGCATGATGTGGTGGAGGATACCCCCACCACGCAGGAGGATCTGCGCCGCATGGGTTTCCCGGAAAACGTGCTGGAAGCCCTCAGGCTGCTGACCCACGATGATGCCGTACCCTATATGGACTATGTGGCCCTGATCGCCCAAAACCCGCTGGCAAGGCAGGTAAAGCTGGCAGACCTGCGCCACAACAGCGATCTGTCCCGCCTGGATACGGTGGATGAATACGCTCTTACCCGTCAGGCAAAGTATTTCCGTGCCATCGCCCTTCTGGAAAACGAACAGCCGAAAGAATGAACGTTCATTGACGTATTTGGCAGATATTGCTATACTATACCCAACATACATAAGGAGTGATCTTCCCATGGCTAAAACTGTACAGGATATCCTGAACCTGATCCGGGAGCAGGGTATCAAAATGGTCGACTTCAAAATGGTGGATATCAACGGTCAATACCGCCATGTTACCATCCCCGCCGAAAACTTCTCCGAAGACACCATGAAGGCCGGTATCGGCTTTGATGCCTCCAACTACGGCTATGCTGTGGTCGAAAAGAGCGACATGGTCTTTATCCCCGACCCCGACACCGCCATCGTGGATCCCTTCTGCTCCATCCCCACCCTGTCCATGACCGGCAACGCCATGATCATCGACAGCCCCGAGAACCGTCCCCTGCCCCAGTACCCCCGCAACATCGTGCTGGCTGCCGAACAGTACATGCGTGATCTTGGCATCGCCGATACCATGTACATCCTGCCTGAATTCGAGTTCTATCTCTTTGACGAGGTAAGCTGGGATGTGCAGGGCAACAACATCGGCGTTGCGTTGGATACCAAGCAGTCCTACTGGAACAGCGCCACCCAGGGACAGGGCATTGTGGTGCCCAAGCAGAAGAACTACCATATCGCCAAGCCCTTTGACGATACCTACGAGTGCCGCAGCGAAATGGTCATGCTCATGAAGGACGCGGGCATCGACATCAACTACCACCACCCCGAAGTGGCTGCCTCCGGTCAGTTCGAGATCGAGCCCCAGCTGGGCGTAATGTCCAAAATGGCCGATGCCACCATGTGGATCAAGTACATCATCCACAACACCGCCCTCAAGTACGGCAAGAGCGCCACTTTCATGCCCAAGCCCGTGTATGGCGAGGCCGGCAACGGCATGCACGTGCATATGCTGCTGATGAAGGAAGGTCAGCCTGTTTTCGCCGGCAGCGACGAGGACTATGCCAAGCTGAGCAAGGAGGCCCACTACTTTATGGGCGGTCTGCTCAAGCACATCAACTCCCTGTGCGCCCTCACCAACCCCAGCACCAACTCCTTCAAGCGTCTGGTGCCCGGCTTTGAGGCTCCCGTCACCGTGGGCTATGCCACCTCCAACCGCAGCGCGGTCATCCGCATCCCCGCCTATGCCAAGAGCGCCGACCGCCGCCGCTTCGAGCTGCGCAACCCCGATGCCACCTGCAACCCCTACTTCTGCTACGCCGCCATCCTGATGGCCGGTCTGGACGGCATCAAGAATCAGATTGATCCTCACGCCGAAGGTTGGGGCCCCTACGATGTGAACCTCTACCACCTGAGCGACGAGGAAAAGGCCAAGCTGAAGCATCTGCCCACCCGTCTGGAGGATGCGCTGGATGCGCTGGAGCAGGATCACGACTACCTGACCGCCGGCGGCGTCTTCCCCGAAACGCTGCTGAAGAACTTCATCGCCGCCAAGCGCGAGGAGTGCCGTCAGATGGCCGCCATTCCCCATCCCGCCGAGTTTGATAAGTACTATAACCTGTAATGACCGTTTCTGCTGCCCCACTGCTTGCATTGGGGCGGCTTTCATGTTGTCCGTAAGGAGGAATCGCTGTGGAATACCGTCTGGCAACCCCGCAGGATGCAGAGATAATCTGCCGCTTCGTTGATGACCGGCAGACCCTGTATCGTAAAAAGGATGTTCTGTCCTTTCTGCAACGCGAGGAAACAACAGCTTTTCTGGCCGTGGAAGAGGATGTTGCAGGTTTCGCTTATGGCTATGCGCTCTACCGTCCAGACGGCAGAAAAGACTTTTATCTGCATTCCATTGATGTTGCAGATCATTTGCAAGGGTCCGGCTACGGTACGGCGCTGATGCGCTTCATCGATGATTGGCGAAAGGCTGGCGGATTCCGAAAGCTGTTTCTTGTAACCAACAGATGCAACAAAAGCGCATGCCGGTGTTATGAAAAAGCAGGCGGAACCACCGCATCGGATGATGATGTAGTCTATGTGTTTGAATAGAACAATGAAAAAAACAAACAGAGCCGTTGCTGAACGAACATCAGCAACGGCTCTGTTTTGTATCGTTGTCCCGCCGGTGTCTTACCACCTCATCAGTTCCTTCACGAACGCAGTCAGCCGCGCGGCGGCCTTGTCGTGGGTCACGATGGAGGGGTGCCAGTCCGCAGCGTAGCCGTCCTCCGCCAACTGCACGGGGAAGGGCATGCAGGCGATGTTGCTGTCGCCGGTCTGGGCGGTATAGTCGGCGGCGGCAGCCTCCACAGCGGGATACAGCCGGTCGCCCATCATGCCCAGCACGCACAGGATTTTGGCATCCGGGTTGTGGGAGCGCACCTTCTTGAGAAATGCGGTGTAGTTCTGCCGGTAATCCAGTTGGCGGTCGGCATGGTCAAGGCAGTAGGAGTCGTCGTTTGTGCCCAGATTGATGATGATCAGCTCGGGCGTGAAATCGAAACGCCAGTCGATCTCCTGGGGCTTCATGCCCAGATAGTTGCCGTAGGAAAAGCCCAGCTTGTCGTAGTACCGGGGCAGGATCTGATCCACCTTCTCCTCTGCCGTGGCGGTATAGCCGGAAATGATGCCGTAGCCGCTGAGGGAAACAAGGCTGTAATCAGCATTCAACGCCTGTGCAGTCTTGTAGGCATAGGCCTTGGTGGTATCCTCGGTGCCGGTGACGAAATGGTGCTCACCGTCCAGATCGTCGGTGCCGTAGCCGCAGGTAATGGAATCGCCCACGATTTCGATGCGGTGGGGCTTATCTGCTGCAGGGTAAATACGATCCTCCGTATCCACGGCGATCTGCTTGATGGCGCAGGTGGACATGGCGCTTTCCGACAGTTTGATGATGCGCACCTCCACCGGCTGTGCGCTGTCGGCTTCAAACACGGTGTAGGTCTTCTTGGGTGCATCGATCAGCTCTTCCACCACCCGCTGCCCGTTCACTTCGATGGCAAGTCGCACCTGATTGTCTGTTGCAGCTGCATCGGCGGCAGTGCTGTCTCCGGCGATGGTTACGGAGCAGTGCTTCCCTGTAAAGGTGAACGCTGCGCCGGAGCCGGAATAGGCCATCCACAGGGTTTCGTTGAGCAGCTGGGTGCGTCCGAGAGGCTTCAGGTTTTGATAGGAGGGAGTAAAGATCTTCATGGCGGTCAGACTCCGTTTCTTCGTTTGGTGGTGGGGAATAAGCTTATCATAGCATAAACGGGCGGCGGGATACAATAGCGGGTTTCGCCGGCTTTCGCCAGCCTTCGCAGCAGGTTTCGACGCCGGTTTGCCGCGGTTTCGCCTATACTTGTTCCATCACCTGCGGGAGGGAATAGCATGCTGCCGGGAGAGGTCTATGTGGTTGGTAATGCACTGTTGTGCGGCTGTGCTTTGCCCCTTGGGGGCAAGCTGGCAGGGGCGGAGCACCCGGGAACGGTACGGCTTTTGGAAGCCGCGGCGCTGGCGGGCATTCTGGCGGCAGCCGGTGTTTTCTTGCCGCTGCTTGGTCTTCTCGGGCTGCCCCTGTGTGTATGGCTGGCTTACCGTACGCAGGGCAGGGCCGCTGTTCTGCGCTGCATCGTGACCACACTGTGTGCCTCGCTGCTGCTGGGCGGAGCTGTGACTGCGCTTCTGGAGCAGGGGTTGCATCCCTGGGCGGCAGCGGGAGCTGCCATTTTGCTGGAGGGTTTGTTGTATCTGCTCATCCGGCTGCTGCCCTGCGTGCTCCGTGAGGTTCGCCATGTGGAGCTGCGGGTGGGGGAGCGGAGCATCATGCTTCCTGCCATGGTGGACAGCGGCAACCTGATGCGCGACCCTATTACATCGCTGCCGGTACTGGTCATTCCTCTGGGCGCAGCCCATGCCCTTTACCCGGAGGCGGACAGCCTTGATAAACTGCATGCCCTGCCCAAAGGCTTCCGGCTTCTGCATGTGCGTACAGCAGCCGGTGCAGGGCTTCTGCCCATGTTCCGTCCGGATCGCTGCTGGCTCTATCTGGACGGGCGGCGGCAGGAGGCGCGGCTGCTGGCGGCGGTAGCGGGACGGGAGTACCGTGGCGCGCAGGCGTTGGTTCCGCTGTGCGCCATACGGGAATAGAAAGGAGAATGGAATTTATGCAGCAATCATCCCATTCGTTGCAGCTGTCTTTTCAACGGCTGCTGGCAAGACTTTTTCCCCAGGAGATCTTTTACATCGGCGGGCCCGATCCTCTTCCTCCGCCCCTCAGCCCGGAGGAAGAGCGGGAAGCCACCCTGCGCCTTGGGCAGAACGATGAAAACGCCCGGGCGTTGCTGATCGAGCACAACCTGCGGCTGGTGGTGTTCATCGCCCGCCGCTTTGAAAACACCGGCATCCTTCTGGAGGATCTGATCTCCATCGGCACCATCGGGCTGATCAAGGCCGTGGGTACCTTCGATTGCAGCAAGAAGATCAAGATGGCCACCTATGCCAGCCGCTGCATTGAAAACGAGATCCTGATGTTTCTGCGAAAAACCAGCAAGCTGAAGCTGGAGGTAAGTCTGGACGAGCCCCTGAAAACCGACTGGGACGGCAACGAGCTGCTGCTCAGCGATGTGCTGGGCACCCGACCCGATACCGTCAGCTGGAAGCTGGATCAGGAGATCGAGCGGGATATTCTGCGGGATGCCCTCAGCCATCTGGGGGAGCGGGAGAAGCAGATCATCATGCTGCGTTTCGGGCTGGGCGGACACAAGGAGCTTACCCAGAAAGAAGTGGCAGATCTGCTGGGCATTTCCCAGAGCTACATTTCCCGGCTGGAAAAACGTATCCTTTCCCGCCTGCAGACCGAACTGAAAAGGATCGGCTGAGCTGTACAGATGCTCCCTTGCTGTGGTATACTACCGGGTGATGGCGGCGCAGAAGCAGCCGCCGGTATTGGGAGGTACACACCATGAGCAAAAAGATCGTGCTGACGGGCGGCGGTACCGCCGGTCATGTTACGCCCCACCTGAGTCTGATCCCCAGACTGAAGGAAATGGGCTACGAGATCCACTATATCGGTACGGAAGGTGGCATCGAACACCAGATGATCGCCCAGATCCCCGGTGTTACCTATCATTCCGTCAAGAGCGGCAAGCTGCGCCGTTACTTCAGCCTGCAGAACTTCACCGACCCCTTCAAGGTCATCTGGGGGGCGTTCCAGTCCATCGGTCTGATGCGTAAGCTCAAGCCCAATGTATGTTTTTCCAAGGGCGGCTTCGTCAGCGTGCCGGTGGTCATCGGCGCATGGCTGTGCCGTGTGCCTGCGGTCTGCCACGAAAGCGACCTGACCCCCGGTCTTGCCAACCGCATCTGCGCCAAGTTTGCCACCAAGGTAGCCACCACCTTCCCTGAGTGCGCCGAATCGCTGGGCGAGAAGGGTGTCAATACCGGCACGCCGCTGCGCCCGGAGCTGTTCCGGGGCAGCCGCGGGGCGGGTCTTGCCATGGCGGGCTTTGATGGGCAGAAGCCGGTTCTGCTTATGACCGGCGGCAGCCTTGGCGCACAGAGCGTGAACAAGTGCCTGCGGGAAGCCCTGCCCAACCTGCTGCCAAAGATGGATGTGCTCCATCTGTGCGGCAAGGGCAATCTGGACGAAAGCCTGCTGGATGTAAAGGGCTACTGCCAGAAGGAATTCCTTTCTGCCGAAATGGCCGATGCGCTGGCAGTGGCCGATCTGGTGCTCAGCCGCGCAGGCAGCAATACCCTCAGCGAACTGTTGGCGCTGCATAAGCCCATGCTGCTGGTGCCCTATCCGCTGGGCGCAAGCCGGGGCGACCAGATCCAGAACGCCAAGAGCTTCCAGAAGCAGGGACTTGCCCGTGTGCTGATGCAGGAGGACATGACCCCCGAAACCATGACCGCCGCGTTGGAAAGCCTGCTTGAGGAGCGGGACGAACTGGAAAAAACGCTGGCTGCCTACCCCGTACAGGATGGCACCGAGCCTGTGCTGGAGCTGATCCGGCAGGCAGAAAAAGCCTGATGCGGTTTCTCTTTTCCACAGAAGCCACAGATTACAAAACTGAAAAACGGCAAAGCTGCTTACAATAGCGGTAGCCGAAGCAGCAGCGGCTGCCGGACGCACCAGCGTTCCGGCAGCCGTTTGCTATGCTTCTTTCAGAAAAGCGGTATGGAAGGATGGAGGAAACATGAGAAAGCTACTGGCGATCCTCATAGCCGGCGGGCTGCTGCTGGCCCTGTCGGTGATCTTTGCTTCTGCGGAAAACGACGGCGCAGAAGCCCCTGTGCAACAGACTGCCCCGACACAGCCCCCTGCGCAGGAAACCTCGGGTGGGCAGGTGTATTATCTCAACTTTAAACCGGAACAGGCCATGCAATGGGATGCGCTTGCCAAACGCTACACAGCACAGACCGGCGTACCCGTTACCGTTATGACCGCCGCTGCCGATACCTACGAGGATACCCTGCGCTCTGAGATGGAGAAGGCGCAGATGCCCACCCTGTTTCAGGTAAACGGCCCGGTGGGGCTGCGCACGTGGCGGGAATACTGTCTGGATCTGAGCGGTACCCAGCTTGTGCAGCAGCTGAAAAGCGACGAATTTGCCCTCCGGGAAAGCGGGCAGGTGCTTGGTGTAGCGTATGCCATCGAGACCTACGGGATCATCTACCGCAAAGATCTGCTGGAGCAATACTGCCGGCTGAAAGATGCGGTGATCGCCGCTCCTGAGGATATCGATTCCTTTGCCGTGCTCCGGGCTGTGGCGGAGGATATCCAGAAGCGCAGGGGCGAGCTGGGCGTGCAGGGCGCCTTCACCTCTGCCGGGATGGATGCCAGCTCGGACTGGCGCTTCAAGACCCACATGGCAAACCTGCCCATTTACTACGAATACAAAGCAGGAGATGTGAATGTGAGCGATGCGATCCAGGGCACCTATCTGGAAGGGATGCATAAGCTGTGGGATCTGTACATCCACAATGCCACCTGTGCCCCCACGCTGATCGGCGCAAAGACCAACGAAGATGCGCTGGCAGAGTTTGCGTTGGGTGAAGCGGTGTTCTACCAGAACGGCACATGGGCATACGACAGCCTTATTCAGGCCGGGCTTACCGACGAGCAACTGGGCATGCTGCCCATCTTTATCGATGCTCCGGGCGAGGAGGAGCAGGGGCTTTGTACCGGCTCGGAAAACTACTGGTGTGTAAACAAAAAGGCAAGCGAAGCGGATATCAGCGCAACGGTGGCGTTTCTGGAATGGTGCATCACCAGCGACGAAGGGCGGAAGGCTCTGGCGCATGAAATGGGCTTTGTGACGCCCTTCAAAACCTTTGACGAGGACTATACAGCCGACAATCCCCTGCACCGGGCTGCCAACACCTATCTGCAGAACGGTAAAACACCCGTAAGCTGGAGCTTTACCACCATCCCTTCCGAAACCTGGAAAAACAATGTGGGCGCAGCCCTCTTGGAATATGCCCAGGGAACGGGCGATTGGGAGACCGTGCGCAAAGCCTTTGTGGATGGCTGGGCAGCCGAGTATCAGGCGGCAAACGGGCGGTAAGCCGCATTCTTTACAACGGGATGAAAGCATATGCCTGCAGCCTTCGGGGGCAGGCATATTTCATTGGTTGCCGCAGGTATGCTTTTTTGCTGCGGGGGTCATGCTACAAGGTGCAGGCAGCCCCTGCGGAAGGAGATGGCGGTTTGGAACGCTTTATCGGAAAATACTGGCCGGTGTTTGTGCTGCCTACGCTTGCGTCATTTGCGATTGGCTTTCTGGCACCCTTTGCCATGGGATTGTATCTGTCCTTTTGCGATTTCACCACCATATCCGATGCGGTTTTTACCGGTCTGGATAACTATGTGCGCGCTTTTTCGGATGCCTCGGGCGCATTTTTGCACTCCTTGTGGTATACGGCGTTGTTTGCCCTGCTGTCTACTGTTGTTATCAATGTGTTCGGTCTGGGCGTCGCCCTGCTCCTGAACCGAAGACTGCCGGGACGCGATCTGTACCGCACCGTACTCTTCCTGCCCAACCTGATCGGCGGCATCGTGCTGGGCTGGCTGTGGCAGGTCATCTTCAACGGACTGCTCAACCCCTACGGTGTTACGGTGGTCACCGGCGAATGGTACGGCTTCTGGGGGCTTATGCTGATCATGCTCTGGCAGCAGGCGGGGTATATGATGATCATCTACCTCTCGGGCATCGCCACCATACCGGAAGAGCTGGGCGAAGCTGCCGGCATCGACGGCGCCTCCCCCTGGCAAACCTTCTGGCACGTAACATTGCCCATGCTCCGCCCGTCTGTAACGATCTGTACCTTCCTTACCCTGACCAACGGTTTTAAGCTGTTCGACCAGAATCTTGCACTCACGGGCGGTATGCCTTCCGGACGTTCCGAACTGCTGGCGTTGAATATCTACAACACCTTCTACGGGCGCGCCGGTTGGGAAGGGGCAGGGCAGGCCAAAGCGGTGGTGTTCTGTGCAATCGTGGTGGGCATTGCGCTTCTGCAACTGCGCCTTACCCGGCGCGGGGAGGTGGAAGCATGAAGAAAAACCGCACTGCACACAGCACTGCGGATCGGCTGCTGAGCATCGCCATGGGGCTTTTGTCGCTGGTGTATGTGTATCCGTTTTTCATGGTGCTCATCAACAGTTTCAAGAAGAAGATCTATATCAGCCGTATGCCCTTCGCCCTGCCGGATGAACGCACCTTTGCGGGGATCGTCAATTATCAGACCGGCATCCAGCGAACCGATTTTCTGATGGCGATCCTCTGGAGTACGGTGATCACCGTGCTGTCGGTAGGGGCGATCCTGCTGTTTACCTCTATGTGCGCCTGGTATCTGAACCGTGTGCGCAACCGGGCGACCCGTCTGCTCTACCGGCTGTTTATTCTTTCCATGGTGGTACCGTTTCAGATGGTCATGTTCACGCTCAGCAAGATCGCCAATCTGCTCGGGCTCAACACCCCGGTGGGGATCGTGCCGGTTTATCTGGGCTTTGGAGCAGGGCTGGCGGTGTTTCTGTTCTATGGGTATATGCAAAGCTGCCCCGTAGCGATGGAGGAATCTGCCATGATCGATGGGGCAAAGCCCTTGCGGGTGTTTTTCTCGGTGGTGCTGCCCATTTTGCAGCCCTGCTTCGTTTCGGTGGGCATTCTGCAGGCAATGTGGATCTGGAACGATTATCTCCTGCCCTATCTGGTGCTGGATCTGAAACGTTACAAGACCATCCCCATTGCGGTGCAATATCTGAAGGGCGGTTACGGTTCGGTGGATATGGGCGCCATGATGGCCATGCTGGTGCTGGCGATCCTGCCTATTGTTGCGGTGTACCTGCTCTGCCAGAAGTATATCGTATCCGGCGTGATGGCGGGAGCAGTAAAGGGGTAGGGTAGAGAAAAGCTCAAATGCAATAGCAAATAAGGCCCGGGCGGATGTTTGGTCTGCCCGGCTTGTTCTGTTTGTGGCAGAACATAGCGAAAACTTGCAAGCGGGCATGGTTTACGATATACTGTTCTTGCTATGGATTCTTTGCCGCGTACAGCTTGCGGCAATAAGGAGTGGATTGAGAATGCAGAATTTGCAGATGGAACTGTTGCAGATTTTGAAGGAGGATTGCCGCCTGCCTCTGGAGCAACTGGCTACCATGACTGGCGTCAGTCTGGAGGAGGCCGCCGCCGCCATCGCCGATATGGAGAAGAAGGGCGTTATCCTTCGGTATTCGCCCGTCATCAACTGGGACAAGACTGCCCGCGAGCGCGTGGAAGCCATGATCGAGGTTCGTGTTACCCCTCAGCGGGATCAGGGCTTCGATGCCATTGCCGAGCGTATCTACCGCTTCGATGAGGTAAAGTCTGTCTATCTGATGAGCGGCGCTTACGACCTGCTCCTGCTGGTGGAGGCCCCCACCCTGAAGGAACTGGCTTTCTTTGTAAGCACCAAGCTCAGCACACTGGAAACCGTCACCGGCACTGCCACCCATTTTGTGCTCAAACGCTATAAGAGCGAGGGCATTATCTTTGAGGATGGCAAGGAGGACAAGAGACTGGTGGTGATGGCGTGAGCTTTTCCCCCAGCAGCTATCTGAATCAGGAGATCCTGAACGTACCCAAGAGCGGTATCCGCAAGTTTTTTGATGTGGCGCAGACCATGCCCAACGCCATTTCCCTTGGTGTTGGCGAACCGGATTTCATTACCCCCTACCACATCCGTAACGCTGCCATCAACAGCATTCTGGATGGCGAGACCCAGTACACCAGCAACTGGGGTCTGCTGGAATTGCGGCAGGAGATCGCTGCTTACATGAAGGAGCGGTATCACCTTACCTACGACCCCGGCAAAGAGGTACTGGTCACCGTGGGCGCCAGCGAGGGCATCGATCTTGCGCTGCGTATCCTCATCAACCCCGGCGACGAGGTGCTGGTCCCCCAGCCCAGCTATGTCAGCTACGCCCCCGGCGTGGTGTTTGCGGGCGGCAAGGCGGTGCCCGTCAGCACCGATGCATCCAACAACTTTGTGCTTACCCCCGAAGCGGTGCTGGATGCGGTTACCGAAAAGACCAAGGCGGTTATTCTGCCCTATCCCAACAACCCCACCGGCGGCATCCTTGACCGGGAGGCTCTGGAAAAGCTGGCTAAGATCTTTGTGGAAAAAGATTTGATCGTGATCAGTGACGAGATCTATGCGGAGCTTACCTACAACAAGGAAGGGCACATCAGCATTGCCACCCTGCCCGGCATGTGGGAGCGCACCATTGTGATCAATGGCTTCAGCAAAGCCTTTGCCATGACCGGTTGGCGCATGGGTTACCTGTGCGCCCCCGCCGCTTTCTGCGATGTGATGTGCAAGATCCATCAGTACACCATCATGTGCGCACCCCGGCAGGGGCAGGTGGCTGCCCTGCAGGCGCTGCGCCGCGGACGGGAGGACGGCTGGCAGGATGTTGAGCAGATGCGCAACAGCTATAACCAGCGCCGCCGCTTGATGGTGAAGGCTTTCCGGGATATGGGGCTGGAATGCTTCGAGCCGCTGGGCGCATTCTACGTTTTCCCGGCGATCCCCAAAGTGGGGCTTACCAGCGAGCAGTTCTGCGAACGTCTGCTCAAGGAAATGGAAGTGGTAGCAGTGCCCGGCACTGCCTTTGGCGAAAGCGGCGAAGGGCATATCCGCTGCTGCTACGCTACCGCGCTGGATCTGCTCAATGAAGCCCTCGACCGTATTGCACGTTTTGTGCAGAAGCTGTGATCAACTCGGAAACGGAGGTCTCTTCATGTTTACAAAGCGCATTTTACCGTGGCTGCTGCTGGCATGCCTGCTGCTTTGCACGGTTGTTGCCGCTGTGGCGGAGCAGGATGAGGAAGATGTGACCATCGTCATTTACGATGCAAACGGAAATGCCGTTACCGGAGGCGGCGAGGACGGCACCGAGCCGATCCTGACCCCCACCCCCGAGCCCAAGCCTACGGTGGATCCTACCCAGCCGGTATACGAGGCGGACGGTTCCATTCTGCTGACCATGTCCTTTACCGGCGATGTGACCATCGGCAGCAACACCCAGTCCGGCGGCAAATCCATCTTCGACAAGGAACTGGAAAACAACCGGGGCGATATTAATTTTCCCTTCCGAAATACCAGGGATATCTTTCTGGAAGACGATGTGACCATGATCAACTTCGAAGGTACCCTGACCACCGCAGGCAAAAATCGGGAGAAGCTGGAAAACAGCTTCCTTTTCCGCGCAGATCCCAGCTTTGTAACCATGCTGCCAAACGGCGGTGTGGATACCGTCTCGCTGGAAAACAACCACGTGCTGGACATGGGTGCGGATGGTCTGGCAGAAACCAAAAAGACCCTGCTGGATGCCGGAATCACCTATGCCAGCGAGGACGAACCCGCCATTTTCACCGTCAAGGGCGTTACCATCGGTTCGCTGGCGTACCAGACCTTTGGCGGACGGCATGACGAGATCATTGCCAAGCTGCCCGCAGCCATCGCAGATCTGCGGAGCAAGGGCTGCGATCTGGTCATTATCAGCTACCATTGGGGTAACGAGAAGGATTACAAGCCCAACAGCAATCAGGTACGTCTGGGACGCGCCTCCATTGATGCCGGGGCGGATCTGGTGATCGGTCACCACAGCCACCGTATCAACCCCATTGAGTATTACAACGGCAAATACATCTGCTATTCGCTGGGCAATTTCAGCTTTGCCGGGCATAACAAGCCGGATGATATGAGCACCTATATCTTCCAGACCCGTATGCGGGTAAAGGATGGCGAGCTGGTGGGGCAGGATATCAAGATCATTCCCTGCCGTATTTCCAGCCGTACCGACAAAAACGACCTGATCCCCACCCCCTACACCAAGGGCAACCACATTGAAGCCGTGCTTACCAACCTGAGCAAGAACGGCAAATCGCTGGAATATGCGGTTGAGGAATATCCGCTGAAATGGCCGGATGAGGAATAATGCAAACTGCCGCAGAGGAGGTTCTGCGGCAGTTTTGCTTTTTTGTCTTTTCTTACTTGTTTTTCTTGCACGTGCTTCCCGCGTGTGATATATTCATGTCATGAAAATCAGAAGAAACGGAGCGATCTTTCTTGAGAAAAAGCCTTGTGGTGGCGCTTGCGTTCCTGCTCGCTTTTGTACCGTTATTTGCCGGTGCACAGGAAATGCAGCAGCCGGATCCCGATTTGTTTTATGACAAGCAAGTGTTTGTCGGCGACTCCATCACGCGTCAGTTGAAACTGTACCTGCGCAGTGAGTCTTCAAATGGCAGTTCGGTTCCGGAACCGGTTTTTTTAAATGCGCAGAGCTATATGCTGTATTCTGCCAGCCGGAACAAACTTCAGAGCGAACATGTCAATCTTGCATACAGAGGCAAAGAAATGCCGATGTGCCAGATCGTAGGGCAGATCAAACCCCAGCGTGTGTTCATTCTGCTGGGGGTCAACGACTATGCCGGCAGGAATATTCCCAAAAACATCGGGTACTGCGAGCGCATTCTTGAGTTGATCGCCCGGTATTCTCCCGATACGCAGGTGTTCTTTTTCTCGCTTACGCCTGTTACGCACCGATTCTGCAAAGAGCAGGATCTACGTACACTTTGGAACGAATACAACCTTGCGCTGGAGACGATGTGTGCCGAGAAAGGTGCGCATTATATCGACATTGCTACGCCTCTGAAGGATGCGGATGGTTATCTGAAGACAGAGTACTGCTCCGACGGTTTGTACCATCTGTCGCCCGCGGGGCTGCAAGTCTGGCTGGATACCCTGCGAAGCTATGCGACAGCGCAATACGAGCAGGGGATGTGGATGCCGGATGAACTGCCTGCAGAAGGCGCTGGGCAGGAAATGAAGGAATAAAAACTGCCGGTGGCAGGAGGATTCTTAAGGAATAAAATTGATCCAGCAACGAACAAACGAGCATTTGGCGAATATACCGGATGCTCATTTGCTTTTGAAGCCCAATGAACGCAATGCACCGGAACGGTGCGTATAATTGCGCCCTCCTGAAATGATGGGAAAGAGGCGTTTCGACTGTTCAACAAATTGGAACTTTATCAACTATTTCGTTTGAAATCTATATCGGCTTTTCTTGCCTGAGCGCACAGATCCTTTGTCTGCAACTTGTATTCCTTACCATTCTTGATAAAATGTGTTCCGCATTGTCTGAATTCGAAAGACACGTTTTTCCTGATACACTGCGCTCTGATCCCGAGCACCCAATCGTAGTCAAGCGGTCTTGCATTCGTGTCCGATTCACCGCCGACAACCACAAGTTCAATACCGTCAAGATATCGTTCTATATCAATGGCTTCGATAAGCGGTTGAGCCGTTATGCACTTATGCTTGATCGGAAGCCTTTGGAAAATGCCGAGCTTATAGTCTGCATTCTTTTGATTCTCAACCGTACAGCAAACGACCACGTTCTCATAGCCGTCATCCCAATCATCGGGGATGCAGTCCATAAATCTGTCGATACGCTTGGTGAGAAAGAGAAAGATACAATCCTTGCGCTCCTTTATCATCTGCCAGCATTCTGGGCGCCATGCATCCGCTTCCTCAATCAGAAAATCGGTGGAAAAGCAGGTATATACAATGCCGGATTTCATTTTGTAATTACCGTTCTTTAAGTGTTCTATGGGCTTTGCAAAGTCCTTTGTTTTTTCAATGATACCTGTATCAACGCCACGCTTTGCGTCGCCCTTGTGGATATAGCAATAGAGGCAGCCGTCGCTGCACTTTTTGCAACCTCTCCATGGATTCCACATCGCCATATTCTCACCACGTCAAATTCGGGTTTATCGCTTTCATTCTATCACAGCAGTACACAAAACCGCAAGCCAACAAAGGCTTGCGGTTTCGTTATTTGCAAGATGTAAAGTGTAGGATAATTCCTTCCTTTACATCATACCTTCTGGCGGGAGCGTTAATTGATCCAATAGCGAGCAAACGAGCATCCGAAGTGGATGCTCGTTTGCTCAACAGATTGGATTTTTCCGTTTCAACAGTTGCTCATTACTGAATGCTCTCGTTTTGTGTAAGAAAGCTATGCGCCTGTGCCAGTATATGTTTGAAGCTATCAAATTGCAAAGTAGCCATAGCCGATTCAAAATCCAACAGCACGATTTTTGCTATCTCCGATTTCTGAGGAACAAATCTCTGGTTTTGATATTCTGCAAGAAAGTATATGGTTTGTTTGATGATATCAGGGCGTCCTTCACGGGCAAGATTGTGTTCATCTTTTACTCGAAAGCCAGAAACAAATGTGATATCAAGACCTGTTTCTTCTTTGACCTCTCGTAAAGCAGTCTCCTGCTCGGATTCTCCGGATTCCATATGTCCCTTTGGAAAGACCCAAAAACCACTGTGTTCGCATACAAGAAGATATTGAATGTCATTATTTTCTTGGCAATAGACAACAGCACCACAGGATTTTTCGTACGATAATTTTTCAGACATATTTCTTCTCCCATTAGGAATGCAAAATGCATGAATATATACAGACCGCGCAATTGATGTTTGTCACCGATATTCTATCACGGCGGTACACGAAACCGCAAGCCAGGATGGGCGTTTTCGTTATTTGCATGATCTGAAGTGCGAGCTGACTCCATCCTTTCCATACTCCTTTGCCGGCGGGAGACTGTACTTCAGAAAAAGGTTTTCCGGCAACAAAAAGACGAGTATCCGCTATATACCGGATACCCGTACCTTATGGGGCTCAACAGACGCAATGCAAAGCAGCATGCGGGCAATGAGAGATTTACAGACAGAGAATACTCAACAAAGACAGATATCTTTCCGTCTGTCCGGCAATGTCGTCTTCGCTGACACCGTAATAGAGATACAAATCCTTTGCTATTTTTCGGAAACGCTTCATTGCCTTTTTGCTTCCTGCGAAAGACACTCCAAAAGTATCATGCGCATCGTCTGTCTCTATGTCAAGGCAGTCACTGCCAATTCTGATTGTATAAATACGGGTAACAGCAGGAAGTTCCGGATAAGGAGGGGTGGCTTCTGTTGCGCCGTAGGTACGTTTTGCATACAGAACCATTTCATCAAGTGTATGTGACCCAGCTACGATCTTCTTGGAAGCAGTCTTTCGCTTGTGATGAGAAATAAAGTTTTTGATCCTCGCTTTGAGGGAAGCTTTTTTTCTGCTGTCGCCGACAAAAATGCTCGTTGGGCCGTCTGCCCCGCCAATGATGCCGACAGACCCGGCGTTTTGCTGTTCGCCGTTCAATGTATTCACACTCCATCAATCCAGGTTCGTTGTTTTCGCTTTACAGGACAGCAAGGGGTACCATCTGTCAGGCAATGCTTGCAGCTTTGTTGCCTGCCCGATGTAAAGCGGTATCTGTTGCTTCGTTCCTGTGTCTGCTTACAGATAGGATGCCAGCGTGTTGAGCGCGCCCAGATCGCCCTTTACCTTGATCTTGCCGGTAAGCAGCGCCATGGCAGGGTTCAGCTTTTTGTTGAAGACAGCCAGAAGATGCTGTTCCTTGCCGATGATGGTCACGTCGGTGGTGTCGGCATCGGTAAGCTCGCGGTAAACGCCGCTTTCCAGCGCAAAAGCGCGGGTGATGCCGCTGTCGGTCGTGGTAAGACGGTAGCTGTTGGTCACCGCCAGAAAGGTATCCTGGTGCTGCCGGATCAGTCCGGTCAGCTTATCCAGCAACTCTGTAATGGAACTGTTGCCACTGCCTGCTTCCAGCATGGTCTTCAATTCCTGTTGAAACTGTTCCTTTGCCATCGGTGTTTCCTCCTGTTCTGTATTTACGCAGGGAAAAATTTGTCCAGAAGGGCATTCACGCCCCGGTTCACATCCCGCCATGTGGCGTTGAAATCGCCGGTATACCACGGATCGGCCACGTCGGAAGGGTCGCCGCACAATTCCAGCAGCTTCAGGATCTTGCCCTCAGGGTCGCCGCCGCAGATCGCATTCATGGAGCGGATATTGCCGCGATCCATACCGATCAGGTAATCGAAGGCATCGTAATCGGCGGCGGTCATCTTGCGGGCGGCCTTGCCTGCACAGGAGATGCCGTGTTCCGCAAGCACCCGTCTGGTGCCGGGATGCACCGGATTGCCGACTTCTTCGTAACTGGTGGCGGCCGATTCCACATGGCAGCAGTCGGAAAGCCCGCGCTTCTGAAGCATATCCTTCATCACAAATTCTGCCATGGGGCTGCGGCAAATGTTGCCCAGACAGACAAACAGCACTTTGATCATGGTAAGCCAAAACCTCCGTTGCCCAAACACGCCTTATTGCGCTTTGGGAATGTACGTTTTTTATCATAGCACACAGCCGTGCTTTTTGCCATACGATTTCTGCGGTGCGGCAGAAGATGCAAGGCTTGCCGCCCTTGTGCCGTGATGATAAAATAAACAGGAAATATGTTTTCCGTCATGGGAGGGAAAACCATGGTCCGCTACGAAACGGTCTGTACCGTTGATGGCGACATGTGCCTGCTCCTGTGCCAAAAGCTGTAATGCCGGGTGGTGGTGCTATGGATATTCTCGCTGTTTTGCTGTGGACTGCGGCTGCGGTGTGCCTGCTTTCGCTGCTGGTTTCCTGTGCTTGCTTCCGTATTGTATTCTATAACACCCGTAAGGGCGAAGACCACGAGGCGATCGCTCTTCCTGCGGGGGCGGTCTATCAGCCCTACCATGATGAGATTACCGGCTGGATCAGAAAAAAAAGAGCTCTGCCCCAGCAGGAATTCTCCATTCGATCCTTCGACGGGCTGACGCTGCGGGGCAGATATTTCGAATACAAGCCAGGTGCACCTGTTGAGCTGATGATCCACGGCTATCACGGCACCGCTGAGCGGGATATGAGCGCGGGTATCTTCCGCAGCTTTGCGGTGGGACACAATGCGTTTTTGGTGGATCAGCGTGCCGGCGGATACAGCGACGGGCATGTGGTTTCCTTCGGGATCAACGAAAGCCGGGACTGCCTGCAATGGATCCGGTTTCTTGTGGAGCATTTTGGTCCGGATACGCAGATCATGCTCGCCGGTATCTCCATGGGCGCAGCCACTGTGCTGATGGCTTCGGAACTTGACTTGCCCAAAAACGTGGTGGGTATTCTGGCCGATTGCGGCTATACTTCGGCAAAAGATATCATCTGCGAGGTAATGAAGGGGCTTCATCTTCCGCCGTGGCTGCTGTATCCCTTTGTCCGGCTTGGCGCACGGCTCTACGGCGGTTTTTCCCTTGAGGAACGATCCCCGGTGGGGGCTGTGGTGCACAGCAAAGTGCCGGTTATCTTCTATCATGGGGATAGGGATACACTGGTGCCCCACAGTATGAGCATAGCAAACCATGAAGCATGCGCCTCTGCCAAAAAGCTGGTTATCACACCCGGGGCGGGACATGGCTTGTGCTTTCTGAAAGACAAGGAGGGTTACCTGCGGGAACTGCGTGCCTTTTGCAGGGAAAACGGGATCCCGGCAGAGGATAATGGAACACCTGCACTGTAACTTTTGCACCGGACAGCTATCCCGGTGCAGAATACCAACAAGATAGGATCCGGGAAGGAGAAAACGTTATGACGATCATTGAAAAGATCACCTTTGAGGTCGGCAGGCTGCCGCTGCAGGCCCAGCAGCAGGTACTGGTCTTTGTCGAATCTTTGAAACAAAAGGAACAGCAGGCGCTGGAGGCGGATATGGACGCCGTGATCGCCGAGAATCTTCCTGCATGGAAGGAGCTGGCAAAATAATGTGGTTGCCTGTGATCGACAACATTTTGCTGCTCCACTGCAAGATGGCGGAGCATTCCGGCGGTTCGTCCGGGGTTCGTGAGCTTGGGCTGGTGGAAAGCGCACTGGCACGGGGACAAGCATCCTTCGGTGATGTGGAGCTGTATCCCTCACTTGAGCAGAAGGCGGCTGCCATCGGCTGCGGACTGACCAAGAACCACGGTTTTGTTGATGGAAACAAGCGAATCGGCATGGCTGCCATGCTGCTGATCCTGCGCCGAAATGGCGTGCAGCTTTCCTATACACAGGAAGAGCTGACTGCGCTGGGGCTGGCTGTTGCTCAGGGCACAGCCGATGTGGATGAAATATACAACTGGATCTGTGAACATCAACAACAGGCTCAGACTTGCTGAAGCGGTAAAGGCAGATCCTTTTCGCCTGTCAGGGTCTTCGCGCATCCGCAAGTGAAAAGGCAGATGCGGAGGTGAGGAAAGTCTTTGACGGGTTTACCAAAAACTTTGCTTTTTCTGCTTAAGCCGCGCAGTACGGCTCCGCCAATCTTGCGCTGAGCATTGTCACCGGCTCGAATGCGATCTGCGCGGATTTTTGATAAGCAAAATGCCCGGCATCATTGCCGGGCATTCAAATCGTTGAAAAAGTGCGGGGTGCAGGGGGATCATTTCCGCAACCTCAGTCGGCGTACAGCCCACTAACCGTGGTCTGTACTTGCTTCGGTTGACGACTGCGGGTCGCTAACGCCTTTGGCGTTGTGCGCACTGCGCACGCACTTCCCTTCGTCTCCC
>JAFXBE010000101.1 GCA_017516765.1 Clostridia bacterium
AAAAAGGAGATAGCATATGGATAAGCTTATCAGAAAGTACGACGGTCAAACCTTTCAGACGGCATTCCGCGCATATTTTATGGAGATGGGCATTCAGGTGAGCAACTGGGAGGGCTTGTTTACCCAGATGACGGATGAAGGTGTGGCCACCATCCTGCGGGAGGACGAAAATGAACAGGTTGTGGGTTTCATCATGGTCAGCAGGATCGAAATGACCAGCTGGTTCTTTGAGGATCGGTATGGGTTCATCCAAGAGTTCTGGGTAGCACCGGAGCAACGTAATTGCGGCATTGGTTCTGAGTTGCTGGCACAGGCGGAGGCGTTCTTCGCACGGCAGGGCATCCACAAGATGATCCTGACCAGTGATACTGCAGAGGGCTTCTATCGGAAGCATGGCTACCGCAGGGATGAGGGCATTGTGGCGAAGAACAAAGCTCCGGTGCTTGTAAAAGGTTAAAAAGAAGGAGCGGCTAATGGGAACTCCTGCCGAAGGCGAGTGAGAGTGCTACCCTTCGCTAACAAACAAACTCCAATTTGTCGAACAGCCGCTTCCACTTACTCACCATTGGTGAGGAGGCGCAATTATACGCACCATTCCGGTGCATTGCGTTTATACAACTACATATGCAAACGAGTATCCGGCATACCGCCGGATACTCGTTTTGCTCTGTTGTGAGATAAATTGTTCCTTAACAACCCTCCCAACAGGATGGCCTTTTTCTTTGGTAATTCCTCTACCGGAGCCGGAACCGGTGTGTCCCATCGATGTGCCCCCCGGCACATCGATGGGGCGCGGAGGGGACTTCGTCCCGTTTCAGCGCGCGCCCTGTGGGCGATGAAGCGAGGCGGAAGCGTGGTGAGCAAAGGAGCATGCCGAGCGGCAGCGAGAGCAGGCGACTATTGCGAACCTGACCGAGCGCAGCGAGACCACTGGTTCGAGTCCAGTAAGCGCCACCAAACCGGAGAAATCCGAACTTGATTCCTGTGGGGAACGGGTTCGGATTTCTTCTTTATTTCAAAGAAATAGAATGCTGAAGGCAAGCCATCAGCACAGAAACAGGGTTGTGCAAGTACCACAGCCCTGTTTCTGTTGATCTTTCTTTTACGCTTCTTCCGGGAATGCATACTGTGCCTTGTACTGGGCAAATTGCTCAGCAAAGGCTGCGCTTTCATGCAGCTCGCCAGCTTTGAGTGCATTCAGGTATTCGTGAGCTTCCAGCTTGCCTTCGGATACCTGCAGCATTTCCACCGCCACATTGGAGCAATGGTCTGCGGTGCGCTCGCAGGCGGTGAGCAGGTCTTCCAGTACAAAGCCGTACTCCACTGTGCACAGACCATCCCGCAGGCGGCGCACATGGCGGGACTTCACCTCGCGCACCAGCGCATCCACCACCTGCTCCTGCGGTTCCACCTTGATGGCCTGTTCCAGATCAAAAGTGTTGTAAGCCGCCACGGTACGGTCCACAATATCCAGCACGGCTTGCCCCAACACCGCCAGCTCATTCTGCGCCTGTCGGGAGAAGCAGATTTTCTTTTCTTCTATTTCCAGCGCAGCCTTGCCAACGGCAAGGGCATGATCGCCGATGCGCTCAATGTCGGAAGTGGTATACAGCAACGTGTTCAGAATCCGGTTATCCGCAACCGACAGGTTCATGCCGGACAGCTTGACCAGATAGGTGCCCAGCGCATCCTCATAGCGGTCGGTGCGATCCTCCAGCGCAATCACCTGCTCCAGCGCCGCGGTATCAAAGGTTTTGGTCAGGCCCATGGCAAGGTGCATGGCCTTGGCAGCATCTGCCGCCATCTCACCGGCGATCTCCTGAGCACGCTGCACCGCAACAGCAGGGGTCGCCAGCAGACGTTCGTCCAGCAATTCTTCCTTCTGGGGCGCTTCCACATGGGGAATGAGCACATAGGCCAGCTTCACAAGCAAGCCGTTCATGGGCAGAAGCACCGCTGTCGCTACCAGATTGAAGCCGGTATGGATGACCGAAATATCCCATGCCCGCACTGTGTCCGAGAGGAATGTCCAGTCAACGAACAACCCCAGACCATAGAAAACGACCACAAACAGGGTAACACCCACCACATTGAACAGAAGATGCACAATGGCTGTCCGGCGGGCATTCCGGTTGGCGCCGATGGCACCCATCATAGCAGTGACGCAGGTACCGATATTCTGGCCCAGAATGATGGGAATGGCTGCACCGTAAGTGACAGCGCCCGTCACGCACAAGCCCTGCAAAATACCTACAGAAGCAGAGGAAGACTGAATAATCGCAGTCAATATCGCACCAAAGAGGATGCCAACCACGGGATTGGTGAAGGAGATCATCAATTCGGCAAACCATGCTTCGGTTTTCAGGAAAGCCATGGAGCTGCTCATCAGATCCATGCCGGTCATCAGCGCCATGAAGCCCAGCATGATGGTGCCAATACCCTTTTTCTTTTCACTTCTGGTAAACATGAAAAGGATGATGCCGATCACGCCGATCAGAGGCGCAAGGGTAGAGGGTTTGAACAGCTTAATGAGGAAGCTGTCGCCTTCCAGACCGGACAAGGACAAAATCCAAGCGGTTACCGTGGTACCCACGTTGGAGCCCATGATCACGCCCACTGCCTGTTGAAGGGACATGATGCCCGAGTTGACGAAACCCACCACCATGACCGTGGTGGCAGAGGAGGACTGGATCACCGCCGTCACCGCCAAGCCCAGCAAAAAGCCTTTCCAAATCGTACCGCTCATTTTGGCCAGAATGGTTTGCAGCTTACCGCCTGCCTGCCGCTCCAGCGCCTTGCCCATTACATCCATACCAAACAGGAACAGCGCCAAGCCGCCCAGCAGAGAAATGATCTTAAAAATATAATCCGTCATGCTTCCTTCTCCTTTACCGGGATTTTTCAAAATCTGACGGTTTTCATTATAATTGGCCGCATTTTGGAAAGCGATACGAGGCATGCAAAGCCTGTGTAAAATGTTTGTAAAGTGGCTGGAATATATGGGGAAAATCGCATGATTTTACACACTCTTTACCTTCCCGGTATCCGTTTCGAATACAGCCGCAGTAAGATGCTACCGTACCAAATGAAGAGAAGGAAGGTAACGAAAATGAAGAAACTGATTTCCATCCTGTTGACCCTGACCCTGCTGATGACCACCGCCTTTGCCCTTGCTGAGGAGATCAATGTCATCTCCCGTGAGGATGGCTCCGGCACCCGTGGCGCGTTCATCGAGCTGTTCGGCATTGAGCAGAAGAACGAAGCGGGCGAAAAGATCGACTACACCACCGATGACTGTGACATCACCAATTCCACCTCCGTTATGATGACCAGCGTGGCCGGCAACGACTGTGCCATCGGTTATATCAGCCTTGGCTCCATGAACGAAACCGTCAAGGCGCTGCCCATCGACGGTGCGGAGGCCTCCGTGGAGAACATCAAGAACGGCAGCTACAAGGTGGCCCGCCCCTTCAACATTGCCACCAAGGTCGAGGTAAGCGACGCTGCCAATGACTTCATCGCCTTCATGATGAGCGCAGAAGGTCAGGCAATTGTAGAGGAGAATGGCTACATCGCCGTGGTAGAGGATGCTACTGCTTTCACCGGCGGCAAGGTCTCCGGTAAGATCGTCATCGCCGGTTCCTCCTCCGTCACTCCTGTGATGGAGAAGCTCAAGGAGGCCTATGAAGCCATCAACCCTGATGTGGAGATCGAGCTCCAGCAGAGCGACTCCTCCTCCGGCATGACCGCCACCACGGACGGCGTGTGTGACATCGGCATGGCCTCCCGCGCCCTGAAGGATTCCGAACTGGAAGCGGGTCTTGTTCCTATGACCATCGCCATGGACGGTATCGCCGTCATCGTCAGCCCCGAAAACCCGGTGGAAGGCCTGACTTCCGAGCAGGTGCGGGATATCTACATGGGCGAGATCACCGAGTGGAGCGAAATCAATGAATAAGTTCAAGGTTCAGGCTATGAAGGAGGGCTCTGCGAAAGCGGCGTTCACCTTCACGGCCCTTGTTTCCATTCTGGCCGTGGCGCTGATCTGCATATTCCTGCTTGCGAATGGCATCCCCGGCATGGCGAAGATCGGCGTGTGGGACTTCCTCTCCGGTGAAAAGTGGAAGCCCGGTCAGGAGATTTTCGGCATACTGCCCTTCATCCTCGGCTCGATCTATGTGACAGCGGGCGCGCTGGTGGCGGGTGTTCCCGCCGGACTGTTGACAGCGCTGTACCTGTCCCGCTTTGCTTCCCGAAAGGCTGCCAAACTCCTGCGCCCCGCTGTGCAGCTGCTGGCGGGTATCCCTTCGGTGGTGTACGGCTTCTTCGGGCTGGTGGTGCTGGTGCCGCTGGTACGGGAGGGTTTCGGCGGTACAGGCTCATCTCTGCTCACGGCCAGCGTGCTGCTGGGCATGATGATCCTGCCCACCATCATCACCGTGGCAGAATCGGCGCTGAATGCAGTGCCTGCTTCCTATTATGAGGGCGCGCTGGCGTTGGGAGCCACCCATGAGCGCAGCGTATTCCATGTCATTTTCCCGGCAGCCAAATCCGGCGTGATGGCGGGTATCATTCTGGGCATTGGCCGTGCCATTGGCGAAGCCACCGCTGTGATGATGGTAGCTGGCAACCGCACCTCCATGCCCAAGGGACTTTTGAAGGGTGTGCGCACCCTGACCAGCAATATCGTCATTGAGATGGGCTATGCTACCGACCTGCACCGGGAGGCGCTGATCGCCACCGCTGTGGTGCTGTTCGTGTTCATCCTGCTGATCAACGTACTCACCGGTATCCTCAAAAGGAGGTCGGACTGATGCGTGCAAAGATACAAGCCAGACTCTACCGTACCGCCGTGTACGCAGGTACAGCCTTCTCCGTAGGCGTGCTGCTGCTGATCGTGGGGTATATCCTTATCAAGGGTATTCCTCACCTGTCTCCGGAGCTGTTTGCGTGGAAGTATAACTCCTCCAACGTTTCCATGATGCCCGCCATCATCAATACCCTGCTGATGACCTTGCTTTCCCTGCTGGTCTGCGTGCCGCTGGGCATCGGCGCAGCCATCTGGCTGACAGAATACGCCCCTCGGGGCAGCAAACTGGTGAAACTGGTGCGCATGACGGCAGAAACCCTCTCCGGCATTCCCTCCATCATCTACGGCCTTTTCGGCTCCCTGTTTTTCGTGGTTGCGCTGAAGATGGGGCTGTCCCTGCTTTCCGGTGCGCTGACCCTCAGCATTATGGTGCTGCCCACCATCATGCGCACCACGGAGGAAGCCCTGCTGGCCGTGCCGGACAGCTACCGGGAGGGCAGCTTCGGCCTTGGTGCGGGGCGGCTCCGAACCACCTTCAAGGTGGTTCTGCCAAGTGCGGTACCGGGCATCCTCTCCGGCGTGATCCTCGCTATCGGGCGCATTGTGGGCGAAACTGCCGCCCTCATCTATACAGCAGGTACCGTGGCAAAGGTGCCGGGCAGCCTGCTGGATTCCACCCGCACGCTGGCGGTTCACATGTACACCATCTCCACCGAGGGCTTGTACATTGGTCAAAGCTATGCTACTGCCGTGGTGCTCTTGGGTATGGTGCTGCTGATCAACAGCCTGTCTGCGTTCATTGCCAAAAAAGTCGGGCACAGCACGGCAGGCAAACAGGAGGAAAAACACCCATGAAAATCGAGATCAACAACCTTGACTTGCATTACGGCAGCTTTCACGCTCTGAAAGGCGTGAATCTTGCCATTCACGAAAAAGAGATCACCGCTTTTATCGGCCCCAGCGGCTGCGGTAAATCCACGTTGCTGAAAAGCCTCAACCGTATGAATGACTTGGTGGAGGGGTGCAGAATCACCGGGCAGGTGCTGCTGGATGGCGTGGATGTATACAAGGAAATGGATGCCGCCCTTCTGCGCAAACGGGTGGGCATGGTGTTCCAGAAACCCAATCCCTTTCCCATGAGCATCTATGACAACATCGCTTTCGGCCCCCGCACCCACGGCATCCATTCCAAAGCCAAGCTGGACGACATCATCGAGCGCAGCCTGCGCAATGCCGCCATCTGGGACGAATTGAAGGATCGTTTGAAAAAGGATGCGCTGGGGCTGTCCGGCGGTCAGCAGCAGCGGCTGTGCATCGCCCGGGCGCTGGCGGTGGAGCCGGAGGTTCTCCTGATGGACGAGCCCACCTCCGCCCTTGACCCCATCTCCACCAGCAGGATCGAAGACCTTGCCCTGCAGCTCAAGCAGGACTACACCATCGTCATGGTGACCCACAACATGCAGCAGGCTGCCCGCATCTCCGACCGAACCGCCTTTTTCCTGCTGGGCGAAGTGATCGAATACGACGAGACCGGCAAAATCTTCTCCATGCCCAAGGATCAGCGCACGGAGGACTACATCACCGGCCGCTTTGGCTAAGGAGGAACATCCCATGAGAAACCGTTTTGACGAGCAGCTGAGCCTGCTCAACCACGAGCTGCTGGAAATGGGTACGCTGGTGGAAAGCGCCATCCGCAGCGCCACCGATGCGCTGATCAGGCAGGATGGCGAAGCTGCCCAACTGGCCATCACCGCCGATAAGGATGTGGATCAGGCGGAACGGGACATCGAATCCCTGTGCCTGAAGCTGCTTTTGCAGCAGCAACCGGTGGCAAGGGACTTGCGCTTGATCTCCTCTGCCCTTAAAATGATAACGGACATGGAGCGTATCGGCGATCAGGCCTCCGATATTTCCGAGATCGTCATCTACCTGTCCGGCGAGCCCTATATCAAGCAGCTGGAGCATCTGCCCCTGATGGCGGAGAAAGCCATCCGCATGGTGACGGCTGCGCTGGATGCCTATGTCCGCAAGGATGTGAAGCTGGCGCTGGAAGTGATGGAGATGGATGATGAGATCGACAGCCTGTTCACCACCGTGAAGGACGAGCTGATCACCCTTATCCGGGGCGATGCGGCAGCCGGCTCCCAGGCCATTGACCTGCTGATGATCGCCAAGTATTACGAGCGCATCGGCGACCACGCCCAGAACATCGCCGAGTGGGTGGAATACGCCCTCACCGGACGGCACAAAGGAGTTTTCCTCACATGATCTATTACGTTGAAGACGATGATAACATCCGGGAATTGGTGGTCTACACCCTCATGCAGATGAATATGCCCTGCCGGGGCTTTGCAGAAGGCAAGACCTTCCGTGCTACCATTGCAGAAGAAAAGCCCGATTTGGTGCTGCTGGACATCATGCTGCCCGGGGAGGACGGCATGAGCCTGTTGCAATTCCTTCGGGAAAACCAGCAGACGGCGGAGATCCCTGTCATCATGCTCACCGCCAAGGGCACCGAAATGGATAAAGTGCAGGGACTGGATCACGGAGCAGATGACTACATGACAAAGCCCTTCGGCATGGCAGAGCTGGTGGCCCGGATCCGCGCCCGCCTGCGTCGCACCGCTCCCAAACCGGATGCCGGTCTGCTCACCTCTGGCATGCTGACTTTGGATCGCCGTGCCCATAAGGTCTCTGTGGATGGAATAGAGCTTCCCCTGACCCTGAAAGAATACGACCTTCTGCTGCTTCTGATGGAAAACAGCGGCGCAGCCTTCACCCGGGAGCAGCTTCTGGAACAGGTGTGGGATATGGCCTACGACGGCGGTACCCGTACCGTGGATGTGCACATCCAGACCCTGCGCACCAAGCTGGGGCCGTGCAGCTCCATGATCGAAACCGTGCGGGGCGTGGGCTATCGGTTTGGAGGCGGACACGCATGACAAAACGTATTTTCCGCAGCATCCTGCTCACGGCGGTGCTGGCGCTGCTGCTGACCTCCGCGCTGTTGGTGGGCACCCTGTATCGGGTATACGAAACACGCATCTCTGCCGAACTGCGCATGGAGGCGGAGTACATCGTCCGTGCGCTGGATATGACTCAAGATGATCTGGGGTATTTTGCCGAGCTTTCTTCCACCAATCGCGTCACGCTGATTGCCCCGGATGGCTCCGTGCTCTACGACAGCAATGCCGACGAGACCCGCATGGACAACCACGCCCAGCGTCCGGAAGTACAGTCGGCATGGGAAACCGGCACAGGTGAAAGCACACGCTACTCCGATACCCTGTCCGAAGTCACTCTGTATCACGCCCGCCGCACCATCGAAGGCAACGTGCTGCGCATTGCCAGCACCCGTTCCTCTGTGCTGGGGATATTTCTGAATGTAGCGCCCCAGATCCTGGTCATGCTGCTGATGGTGGCAAGCCTGTCCCTGCTGATTGCCCGGTTTGCTTCCCGGCAGATCGTGCAGCCCATCAATGAGCTGAATCTGGACGATCCTCTGGAAAACGAGGTTTACGACGAGCTGGCTCCCCTGATGACCCGCATGGATAAACAGCATGCCCAGATCCGGCAGCAGATGCGGGATCTGTCCAAGGCACACGCCGATCTGAACGCCATCATGGCAAACATGCGGGAAGGCCTTGTGCTGGTGGATCGGGAGAACAAGATTCTGTCCATCAATGGCAGCGCGGCTGCGATTTTCAGCGCAGAGACTGCCTCTGTCGTTGGCCGGGATGTACTCACCCTCTGCCGGGATGCCGCTGTGCTGGAAATCGTCAAAGCGGCGCAGACGGGCTTCTCCGACGATGCACTCCTTCCGCTGAATGGGAACACCTACCGTCTCTTTGCCAGTCCGGTGCTCCGGGAGAAAAAGGTGCGGGGCGTTGTACTGTTGGTGCTGGACATTTCTGCCCAGTACGCAGCCGAAGCCAGCCGTCGGGAGTTTACCGCCAATGTATCCCATGAACTGAAAACGCCGCTCACCTCCATTTCCGGCTATGCGGAGATCATTGAAACCGGTATTGCGAAACCCGCAGATGTGCCCATGTTTGCCGGAAAGATCCGCACAGAAGCCAAGCGGCTGGTGGCCTTGGTGAACGATATTCTGGAACTGTCCCGACTGGATGAAAAGCAGGGACTGGGCGAAAAGGAGCCTATCGCCCTGCTGCCCATGCTTCATATGCTGGTGGAGGATTTCCGTCCCATGGCTTGGGAAAAGGAAATCGTGCTCACCATGGATGGGGAGGAATCCGTGGTGAAGGGCTACCCGATGCTGTTGCGGGAGCTG
The DNA here is from genome assembly GCA_017516765.1 of Clostridia bacterium. Taxonomy (GTDB): domain Bacteria; phylum Bacillota; class Clostridia; order Christensenellales; family Aristaeellaceae; genus Limiplasma. The sequence goes on from JAFXBE010000101.1 coordinate 9,102, forward strand.
TTTACCAATCTGATTGACAATGCCATCAAGTACACCCCCGAAGGCGGCAGCGTGCAGGTGCGCTTGTCTCAGGAAGAGGGCCGGATCTGCTGCACCGTGAAAGATACCGGTATCGGCATCCCCAAGGAGCATCAGGCCCATGTGTTCGAGCGCTTCTACCGGGTGGACAAGAGCCACTCCAAGCAGACCGGCGGCACCGGGCTTGGGCTGGCGATCGTGAAGCATGCGGCGCAGGTGCATCAGGCACAGGTGGAGCTGGAAAGCCAGCCGGGGGAAGGGACTACGGTTTCTGTGCTGTTTCATTGATCCATTCCATGCAACCAAAACATGCCTGACAAGAGAAAAGGCCATCAGGAAGGAAAGCCGAAGCTTTTCTTCCCGATGGCCCGTTTCATTTCACTGGGGAAAACCGGCGGGTTAACCCTGCACAGCCTCCGCAGCCGCTTCCTTGCCAAAGAGCTTCTTCACGCCCTGCACGGCAACGATCACGCCCAGCACGAACAGCGCAACGGCAAAGCTGCCCTGCAGCAGGTCGCCGCCCAGATTGGCAGTGGTACCGGCAAAGATGCCGCCGAACTTGCCAAAGATGGTCATGCCCAGAGCGGTCAGGGTCACAGCCAGCATGATGGCCATGGGTGCCCACAGCATCCAGCCCTTGCGGTTGGTGCGCTTGAGGAACACGGCGCAGGCGATGAGGGCCAGCGCGCTGAGCAGCTGGTTGGCAGAGCCGAACAGAGGCCAGATGTTGGCATAGCCCGCCTTGGCAAGGGCGTAGGCCATCACCAGCGTAGCCACTGTGGCGGTGTACTTGTTGGTGAGGAACTTCTTGACGGGGCTCATGTTTTCATCGGTGTCGGTGGAATCGAGGAAGAACTCCTGGAAAGCCAGACGGCCCACGCGGGCAACGGAGTCCAGCGAAGTGAGGGCAAAAGCGGATACCGCCAGATTGATCAGCGTAAAGGCCACATCCTGCGGGATGCCGATCTTGCCAAGGAAGCCGGAGATGGCAGAGGCAAATACCACAGCCGGAGTACCGGAGGCCACCTGCGCACCGCTGGACACAGCGCCCACAGCGATCAGGGCGATCACGGCCAGCAGACTTTCCAGCAGCATGGAACCGAAGGAGATGGGCAGCATGTGCTTCTCATTCTGTACCTGCTTGGAGGCGGTGCCGGAGGATACCAGCGAATGGAAGCCGGAGACCGCGCCGCAGGCAATGGTCACAAACAGGATGGGGAACATGTGCTGACCGTTGACCGTAAAGCCGTTGAAGGCGTTCAGGTTCATCTGGGGATTGGCTACCAGCACGCCCAGCACAGCCGCCACGATCATGGCTACCAGCAGGTAGCTGTTCAGATAGTCACGGGGCTGGAGCAGCGCCCACACCGGCACGATGGAGGCAACAGCGATGTACACGAATACGACCAGGTGCCAGGTGCCGGTGGGCACATACATGGGCAGCACCATGCCCAGCACGATGCAAAGCACCAGCAGGCCCACCGCGATGGCGGTATTCACCAGCGGCTTGAAGCGGCACACCTTCAGCACCACGCCCAGCGTGACCGCTGCAAGGATGAACAGCATGGAGGTGGTAGCCACCTGACCGTTCGCCAGCGAGACCTCCGGAGTGGCGGCAAAGCCGTTGAAGGTATTGGCAACCACGTCCGCAAAGGC
>JAFXBE010000102.1 GCA_017516765.1 Clostridia bacterium
CTCCAAGCGTAAGCGAGAGACCCCTGGAAGACTACCAGGTTGATAGGTCATCGGTGGAAGCGCAGTAATGTGTGTAGCTTGATGATACTAATCGGTCGATAGCTTGATTTAGTTGATCCAAGACCTTTGAAATGATGAAGATTGATCTTAGAAGCTCATATGCAGTTGTCAGGTTGCAAACCTGACTAACACAGTTCACCCTTTGCGGTGGTAATGGCCTGAGGGTTCCACCTGTTCCCATTCCGAACACAGAAGTTAAGCCTCAGCACGCCGATGGTACTTGGCTGGAGACGGCCCGGGAGAGTAGGTCGCTGCCGCATTCCAATTCCCGATCAGCTTTCGCTGGTCGGGCTTTTTTCTACATATCGCAAGCTCCCTATCAACTCCGAAAGAAGGTACACAGCATGCAGCGCACTCTCGAAACAGAAAGACTTCTGCTACGCCCTTTGGCTTTGTCAGATGCAGAGGATGTTTTCGAATATGCCGGTGATCCAATGGTCAGTCAGTACATGCCCTATCAGCCCCATCCCAATGTGGAAGCTACCAAAGAGTGGCTCAGCCAGATCAAGCCAGAAGACGGTGAGTTCGCTTTTGTGCTGAAAACCACAGGGAAAGTGATCGGTGCAGGCAGCGCAAGGATCAATGAAGACGGCCGTTGTGTGATCGGCTACAATTTCAACCGTCTATACTGGGGCATGGGGTATGCTACAGAAGCAGCAAAGGGTTTGATCTCTTGGGCATATAACCATCTTGGTGCCAGAGATTTTTCTGCATGCCATGCAACAGAGAATACCGCTTCGGGCAACGTGCTTCGCAAGTGTGGTTTTACGCTGGAGCACTATGGCAGATATTCCAAATTCGATGGCAGCAAAAGTTATGATGCGGTCTATGTTTCCATGCATCTGGATAAACTGCCGTACTGAGCCTGTCCCTTCCATTATCCAACATTGACACAATCCCATCCAGGTGTTAATATACTGGTGGTTATCCAGATGGCTTCTTCGGGGCGGGGTGGAACTCCCCACCGGCGGTACAGTCCGCGAAGGAAGCGCATATGCGCTTCTCCGATCCGGTGTAATTCCGGAACCGACGGTGTTGATCAAAAGATCTCAGTCCGGATGTGAGAAGAGCGGCCTTTGCTTTATGCGTGGTTGCCCCTGATGCGTAGTAGCCATCGGGGGCATTCTGTTTTTTCAGGAGGTATTTTTCTATGGAACTGAACAAAACCAACACGCAGCAGCCTAAGCAGAACAGAAGCAAGAAAATCTCTGTGCACGACCTTACAACCATGGCGATTCTCTCTGCCATCGCAGCGATCCTGTTTCTGCCCGTATTCGAGATCATGGTATTCCCTGCGGTACCTTTCTACAAGCTGGATTTCAGTAACCTGCCGGTGTTGCTTGGCGCTTTTGCCATGGGCCCCGTACAGGGTGTGATCATTCTTGGTTTGAAAGCATTGCTCGGTCTTCTTCATACCACCTCCGGCGGCGTAGGCGAGCTTGCAGACTTTATCGTCGGCGCGGCCATGGTCGTTCCTGCGGGATTGATCTATCGTATGCGGAAAACCCGCACCGGCGCATTAATCGGTATGCTTGCCGGTACGGTCTGCGCCATTGGTGCAGCCATCCTCGCCAATTACTTTATCATGTTCCCCGCCTTCGGCATCACCGAAGAAGCGCTGGTGGGCATGGGCAGCAAGATGTTTGCCGGTGTAACCGACACATGGACATTTGTTTTCTACATCACCGCTCTGTTTAACCTGATCAAATTTGTTGCCATCAGCGTGGTGGGCTACCTGATCTACAAGCCCCTTTCGCCCATTCTGCACGGCAAACGACGTTAACAACATCACCAACGATACGGAGGTCTCATCGTGCGACTCAACAGCCACAGCGTAGCCCAAACCCATGCGATCGGTCAGCGGCTGGCAAAGCAACTGCAGCCCGGAGATGTTTTGCTGATGCTCGGGGATATGGGCGCCGGAAAAAGCGAACTGACCCGCGGCATCGCAAAGGGGCTTGGGGTAACGGGCTATGTGACCAGTCCCACCTTCACGATCCTGCAGGTGCACGACGAGGGCAGGATGCCTCTGTATCATTTCGATTGGTATCGTCTTTCTGATGTGGAGGAGCTTTATGAGCTTTCCATGGACGAATACCTGTACGGGGACGGGGTTTCGGTGATCGAATGGCCTTCCCGCGCCGAGGAGGCGATCCCGGAGCAGTATCTGGAGATCGAGCTGATCCCCGCCGGCGATGACGAACGGATCATCGAACTGCGCCCCTACGGTGGTTTCCGCACCCTTGACGAAAATGCCCTGCAGCAGGAAGGAGATGCCTGATCATGAACATTCTTGCAATGGACACATCCGGCCCTGTGGCAGGTGTGGCAATTCTTCGGGATGGTAAGCTGGCATACGAGGGAGCGGCGGTCAACAAAATGACCCACTCCGTCAGCATGATGCCAATGGTGGAGGAAGCGCTGACCCGCAGCGGGCTGGACATCGCCGATATCGACTTGTTTGCGGCCGTTACGGGTCCCGGCTCGTTTACCGGTGTGCGTATCGGCGTCAGTGCCGTCAAAGGTATGGCCCACGGTGCCGGAAAGCCCTGCATCGGTATTGATGCGCTGGAAGCGTTGGCGAGCGGGCTTTTCGGTGCAAGCGGCATTATCTGTCCCATTCAAGATGCCCGCGCCGGTCAGGTCTATGGCGCTGCCTTCCAAAGTGGGATGCCTCCTGTCCGCATTCTGCCCGATATGGCAGAAAAACTATCCGTGTATCTGAACAAGGTATTGGAGGCGGCAGACAGCGGCGACAAGCTGTTCTTTGTTGGCGACGGCGTGACTACCTACCGACAGGCGATCGTGGATCAGCTGGGCGAAAGGGCCGTTTTTGCCCCTGAGCATTGCAGCTATCTGCGTCCGGCAGCCGTTGCCATGCTTGCCCATATGCGGCAGCAGGATGCGGTCGATTACCTGACCCTTGCGCCCGTGTATCTGCGCGCCCCTCAGGCTGAGCGTGCCCGTGCCGCAAAGGAGGCAGCCAAGCAATGAGTTTTATCGTTCGCAGAATGACGCTGGCGGATGTACCTCAGGTACACGCCATCGAAACCGCCACCTTTCCCACGCCCTGGTCGGAGCAGAGTTTTATCGACGAGATGACCAAGAACGTCTGTGCCCGATACATGGTCGCCGAGGAGGACGGTCAGGTGATCGCCTTCGCCGGTGCGTGGATGATCCTTGACGAAGGCCATATCACCAATATCGCCGTTTCTGCCCCCCACAGGGGCAAAGGTGTGGGCAAAGCCGTAACCGATGCGCTGAAGCAGTATGCCGCCAATCTGGGCGTGCAGTATATGACGCTGGAGGTTCGCCGGAGCAATCTTGTGGCGCAGAATATGTATCGGAAGCTCGGGTTTATCGAGCTGGGATACCGCAAACGCTATTACGAGGACAATGGCGAGGATGCGCTGCTGATGGTCTGTCAGGATATGCCGGAACCCCAAGAAGATTTTGATGATATTCCCGTGCCCGCACAGGAATGATCATTTGCAAAGCAAAGAGCCCTGCGATCGGTTTTGAATCCGAACGCAGGGCTCTTTTGCATGTTATGGATCGCAAACGGGCATATACAGTTTGCGGATCGCATCGAGAAACGCCACATCCGCAGGGCAGAAGGGGAAATCGTTCAGATGCTCTGCGCCAATCCATTGCAGATCATCATGCTCCAGTCCCCGGGGTTCCCCTTGAAGGATCACCGCACGGTAGAGGGTCAGATGGATGGTCAGCTCCGGGTAGCTGTGCTCCACATCGGCAATGGCGCAATCGATGCGGGTATCGACCGCCAGTTCCTCCAGACACTCGCGCCGGAGAGCCTGCTGCGGCGTTTCGCCGGGCTCCACCTTGCCGCCGGGAAATTCGTACAGCCCGCCTCTTGCCTTATGAACCGGACGGCGGCAGATCAGAAAACGATCCTCCCTGCATATGAGAGCCGCCACAACTTCGATGGTCTTCATGGGTCGCCTCACTTTGATACTGCACTGTAGATCTTATTGGTGAGCATGATCTTGTCTTCGTCCTCGCGCAGCATACGCGCCATAACGATCAGGCGCAGGTTGTCGTCTTCGCTGCTGCAGGTGGCAAGGGTGAGCAGTCTGTCGCCGGGTCTTACATCAATATCCACCTTGAAGCGGGAATACTCCTTGGCCAGCAGTACAAAGCTGTCAAAGCTCTGCTGGGTATCAAAATGGAACTGATGCCAGAAGGGGAAGTAGTGGGTGTTCCCGGGAACGATATTGACTTCGGCTACCGAGAAGATCACATAGGTTGCGGTTTCGTACAGGGTGTCGAAGGTAACAAAGGGATGCTCGCGATAGAAGGAAGCATCCTTTACCTTGTATTTCTTCAGCGAACCAAACATGGCGCCTTCCTTCATGTTGTGCCCGTGGATCAGGGACATCATGGGGACGGTGCGCAGATTGCAGTTCTCGTCCAAAAACAGCGCACCGGTGGGATTGCTGGTGCCTGTGGCATCGTGGGTCAGATAATAGCTGTTGTCGCGTTGGAAAACGGGTTCGTCCACTACCCCTTCGATCCTGAGCCAACCCACGATATCCCTGTTCTCGTGCCGGAGCGGTTCAAAACGCGGCTGGATCACCATTCCTTCGTTACCGGGGTAACGCTTGGGCCATGCGTTTTTGAAAGCGGAAAGGCTGTCGGATGATGAAATGATCTGCGGCTGCGTTGGGACAGGAGTGGCGGTGGCGGCGACAGTCTGTGTAGAGAGTCCGCCGGAAATGGTTTTATTGTCCGCAGAAGGCTCGATCTCAGACCCTGCGGTGGGGGAGGACTCCATATACAGATCCCTCAATTGGCTGGTGGCCTGATTGGCTCGCCAGATCCGGGAATAGTAACGGACAAGCAACGTACCGGATACGATCAGTACGATGCTGCAGAGTGCAATACCAATATAGTACGGCAGCCGTTTCTTCAGCGGCGGTTTTTCGCCGGAGGGCGGCGGAGTGGCTGCGCTTTTGTCTGTCTTGTTGCTTTTGGGACTTGTCTCCTTTTTCACCCCTGCGCCCTGTTTGTGCTTTTGAGCGGTATACTGGGAAGAATATTTGAACTCCGTTTGACGGTCCGCGGGCGTTTTCTCGGTCTGCGGTTTGGAAGCGGCAGCTGTTTCTTTCTCTATGGGCTTTACTGCCTGCGGTTGCTTTCGGAAGCGCATATCATACGATTCGGACGTACGTTTTTCATACGAGGCATCCGAAGACTCTTTAACGCTGGCGTTTGTGGGGGGTGTATGATCGGGTCGGGCAGCAGGTTTGCTTGCATCCGGCAGGTCTGCCGAAGCCGCAGGAACCTCCGCTGGGTTTGCAGGGGCAACACTCCGGAGGGGAGCTTCTTGTGCCGGCATGCTTTTGTCGGCGAAAGGCGGTTCGGGCGCAATATGCTGCTGCGGCAATTCTGTTGGCACAGCGGCAGCCGGTTGTATGGTCGTGTTGTCCCGGCGTCTGCGTTCCGTGCGGGTGGGCGGTGCGGGAATCGGGGGCACGGAAGCTGCCACCGGCTCGACGACAGGTTCGGCAGATTGGTTCTGGGAAGGGCGGTAGCGTCTGCGGGCAGGCTTGGTTTCCGGTTGCTGCTGATCGTGCTCCATAATGCCACCTCCCGTCTGAATGGTTATAGGATATTATAGGATTCCTCACAGAAGATGTCAATGTGTCGGCTGGAGAATGTATGTTTGCATTGTGCAGCGCAAAGTGGTATACTGCTTGCATAAGAGGGCAGGTATAGAATGTTCCCGGATGGGAAATATTGTCTTTGTAATGCCCTGACGGAAAGGACAAGTGCAGCATGTGCGGACGGTACTATATTGCGCAGGAGGATAACGACGAGGAGATCGCCAGAATCCTTGCTGAGATGAACAGGGATCTTCCCAAAGCCTCCGAAGTGCACCGTGGAGAAATTTTTCCCTCCCAGATCGCACCTGTGATCGTGAACACCGCCACAGGCTGGTCGGTCAAGCCCATGCAGTGGGGTTTCCCGCAGAAGACCCGGCCCGGCATCGTGATCAACTGCCGAAGCGAGAAGGCAGATGTAACACCCATGTTCAGCCGTGCCGTGCGTCAGGGTAGATGCCTCATTCCCATGAGCGGCTTTTTTGAGTGGCAGCACACAGCAGGCGGCGGGAAGGGGCAGAAGCATGCTTTTTCACTTGCGGATGGGCATGCCATGTTTCTGGCGGGCATCTTCGAAAGCGAGAACGGAGGGTTTGAGAACGGAGGGCGTGATGTATTTGCCGTTCTTACCATGGATGCCGACGGGCAGATGCGCCCGTACCACCACAGGATGCCAGTCATCCTTGGCACCAGACAGGCACGCCATGGCTGGCTGTTTTCATCGCCGGAGGCTGAATACCGTATGCTGAAGCGGTTGTTTCTGCCGCCACCGCTGGCGGTTTGCCCAGTAAAAAAACAATTGTTATAGCGCTTCTTGCATTCCCTTTGAAAAAGGGTTGACAATGCAGAACAAAAACGATACAATATCCCATGTCTGGTAATTGGTAGATGCGGACTTGCGGGTGTAGCTCAATGGCAGAGCTCCAGCTTCCCAAGCTGGCTACGTGGGTTCGATTCCCATCACCCGCTCCATCCCGCATGAACCCTGCCGGAACAAACATACAAAACATCAGGAGGTCGATCCCAATGGCTAAGGCAAAATTTGAACGTAACAAGCCGCACGTTAACATCGGCACCATCGGTCACGTTGACCATGGCAAGACCACTCTGACCGCCGCTATCACCATGACTCTGTCTACTCTGGGCAACGCTGCCGCCATGAAGTACGACGAGATCGACAAGGCCCCCGAAGAGAAGGCCCGTGGCATCACGATCAACACTTCTCACGTAGAGTATCAGACCGAGAGCCGTCACTATGCTCACGTAGACTGCCCCGGCCACGCTGACTATGTTAAGAACATGA
>JAFXBE010000103.1 GCA_017516765.1 Clostridia bacterium
GGCGTGTACGGTGGTTTCGGAACCCTTGCGTAGCAAGGGGTTCCTATCGCCGTTTGCCGCCCGGGGAGCCGTAGGCTCCTAGGCAAACGGTGCAAATGTCGTCAAAAAAGCCGCCGCAGGCGTGTTTTTTGACGAGCTGAAGCCAAGGTGTTTCACCAAACGAAAACACCTTGGCTTTTCTTATGCTGTTGGTTCCTCAGCACAAAGGGGAAAAGTCGGCTTTCTCCCCGCTGCTGATGCCCCCGTACAGCCATTCGGTATGCCTGCCCTCTGCCAGCCAATGGTCGATGGCCTGCCGGGCGGAGGGCGGCATGGGCAGGTCTGCCAGCTCTTGATGAGCAAACCATTTCAACTGTCCCTCGTCGGATACCAGCCCTTCTTCTGCGCCCTCCTTCAGCTCGGCAAAGAAGAAATAGTTCTGCCGCACCTCGCCGTTGGCATTCCGGAGCACGATGTAGCGCAGGGTAAGGCTGTCAAGATCGTCTTCCGTAAGCCCCAGCTCTTCGTGCAGCTCCCGCAGCACACAGGCGCGGGGATCATTCAGCTCCTCCGGCTCAAAATGCCCGCCTGCGGAGCCAACCCACACATTGTTGACCACTCGACCGCCCTGGCGGTACAGCAGCAGGATCCGGTCTTTCCGGCACAGATATACGGCGGTCATGTGGCGCAGCCGGTTCGGGGTGGGAGATGAGCGCATGGGGGATCCCTCCTTCTGTGAATAAAGAAATGGGAAAAACAAAACATCCCGCAAGTTTTCTTGCGGGATGAAACTGGCAGCTCCAAGGGGAATCGAACCCCTGATTTCGCCTTGAGAGGGCGACGTCTTAACCGCTTGACCATGGAGCCATGCTGGCTGGGGAACTAGGATTCGAACCTAGACAATACGAGTCAGAGTCGTAGGTGCTGCCATTACACAATTCCCCAACAGCTGTGCACCTCATCGGTGCGAAAGCTATTATATGACAAACCGGGGTCGGTGTCAAGCGGTTTTTGCAAAAAAACCGAAAATATTTTTGAGAGCGCGGGAGACTTTGAAAAATCAGAATTTCTTCTTGCGGTGGCGGCGCTGCTGGGGCTTCTGGATATCTGTTTTTTCGCCCTTGAGCTGGAAAAGCTGGTCGCGCAGCTTGGCGGCTTTTTCGAAATCCAGCGCCTTGGCTGCCGACAGCATCTGATCCTCCACACTTTTCATCAGTGCGGAAAGCTCTTCTTCGCTCATGGTATCCGGTGCGCCGGCTGCCATGCTGTCGGTAATGCGGATCAACGCCTGCACGGTGCTGCGCACGCTCTGGGGCGTAATGCCGTGCATATCGTTGTAAGCCTTTTGCAGGGCGCGGCGGCGTTCGGTCTCGTTCATGGCTTTTTCCATGCTCTCGGTCAGCTGGTCGCCGTAGAGGATCACGCGGCCGTCCACGTTTCGGGCAGCGCGGCCGATGGTCTGGATCAGTGTGGTCTCGCTGCGCAGAAAGCCTTCCTTGTCGGCATCCAGGATCGCTACAAGGCTTACCTCGGGCATGTCCAGACCCTCGCGCAGCAGGTTGATGCCCACCAGCACATCGTATTCGCCAAGGCGCAGATCCCGGATCAGCTGGGTGCGCTCCATGGTCTGGATGTCGCTGTGCAGGTACCGCACCCGGATGCCAAGATTCTTCAGATATTCGGTCAGGCTTTCCGCCATGCGCTTGGTCAGGGTGGTTACCAGTACCCGGTCGCCCTTTTCGATGGTTTTGTGGATCTCGCCCACCAGATCGTCCACCTGCCCGGTGGCGGGGCGCAGGATCAGCTTGGGGTCCAGCAAGCCCGTAGGACGAATGATCTGCTCCACCGTGTTCTGGCTTATCTGCAGCTCGTAGTCGCCGGGGGTGGCGCTGACATAGATCACCTGATTCACCCGGTCGCGGAACTCGTCATACACCAGCGGACGGTTGTCGTAGGCCGAGGGCAGACGGAAGCCGTATTCCACCAGACTCTTTTTCCGGGCATGGTCGCCGTTGTACATGGCGCGCACCTGGGGCAGGGTTACATGGCTTTCGTCGATGAACAGGAGAAAATCTTTGGGAAAGTAGTCCAGCAGGGAATAGGGGGCATCGCCGGGCTTGCGGCCGTCAAAATAGCGGGAATAATTCTCGATACCGGTGCAGAAGCCGATCTGGCGCATCATCTCCAGATCGTACCGGGTGCGCTGGCGCAGCCGCAGGGCGTACAGGGGCTGCCCCTCGTCCTCCAGCTCCTTGACCCGCTTTTCCAGATCGATCTCGATCTGGTCGATGTTTTCGTTCATCTTTTCCCGATCCATGGCGTAGTGGGTGGCAGGGAACACCATGGCATGCTCCAGTGTGCTCAGCGCATTGCCGGTCACCACCTCGATCTCCCGGATCCGGTCGATCTCGTCGCCGAAAAACTCGATGCGCAGACCATGCTCCCGCTCGTTGGCAGGAATGATCTCCAGCACATCCCCGTGCACCCGGAAGCTACCGCGGCTGAAGTCCACATCGTTCCGGGTGTACTGGATCTCGATCAGCTTCTCGATCAGCTTGTCCCGGCTGATCTGCATCCCCGGGCGCATGCTCACCATCATGCCCTCGTATTCGCTGGGGTCGCCCATGGAATAGATACAGCTTACGCTGGCGACAATGATCACGTCCCGGCGTTCCCGCACGGCAGCGGTGGCGCTGTGGCGCAGCCGGTCGATCTCCTCGTTGATGGAGGCATCCTTTTCGATGTAGGTATCGCTGGCGGCAATGTAGGCTTCGGGCTGGTAGTAGTCGTAATAGCTGACGAAGTATTCCACCGCACTGTCGGGAAAAAATGCCCGCAGCTCGCTGCACAGCTGTGCTGCCAGCGTTTTGTTGTGCGCCAGCACCAGCGTGGGCTTCTGGATCTTTTCGATAATGGAAGCCATGGTAAAGGTCTTGCCGCTGCCGGTAACGCCCAGCAGCACCTGATCTTTCAACCCGGCCTTTACGCCGTTGGCAAGGGATTCGATGGCGGCGGGCTGGTCGCCCGCAGCGGGGTAAGGCGCTTTCAAAACAAACTGGTTCATGGAAAAATTCCTTTCCTGTATCTCTTCTCTATTATACCACGAGTGCTGCGGTGCGCATAGTGCATGGTTTGCGGTGGTATGCATCTGCCCGGAACGGCAGAAACCTCTCTTTTCCGCTTTGTTTTGACATGGGAATGCCTGTGCTGCATCCCTTCGCCAAACCAAGTATCTGCGCCGTTATGCAGCCAACCTTTGCATGTACGCTGCCCGGATGGGCGATTTTCCGAGCCTGCGAACCATTTCCACCGGGGATGTTTCGCCGCCTCCGGAGCCACAATGACGGCGACAGGAGGGAAAATCAGCATGAAAGATCATGGAAAATATGCAATGAGCTGGTGCTCCGGGGTGATGCCGCCATGGCGACCTATCTGATCCGGCACAGCCCCAGACTCTCGGGCGAGGTGGAGGTGAGCACCGCCAAAAACGCGGTACTGCCCCTGCTGGCGGCAGGGCTTCTGACCGAGGATCCGCTGGTCATCAAGGAAGTGCCCCGCATCACCGATGTGGAAACGCTGCTGGGCATTCTCAGGGATTGCGGGGCCGAGGTGAAGCGAAGCGGCAACGATGTTTCCGTCTGTGCCCTGCAGCCCCAGAGCCCCAGCCACGATGAGCATATGCGCAAGCTGCGGGCCAGCATTCTGGTGCTCGGCCCCATCCTTACCCGCAGCGGCAGCGCCTGTGTGGGGCTGCCGGGAGGCTGCGCCATCGGGCAACGCCCCATCGATCTGCACCTGAAGGGCCTGCAGGCCATGGGGGCGCAGGTGCATCCCATCGGCGGCAGGCGGCAGCTGAGCGGGCGGCTGACCGGTACCCGGATCTATCTGGATCTGCCCAGCGTGGGCGCGACCGAAAACCTGATGATGGCGGCTGCGCTGGCAGACGGGCTCACCACGCTGGAAAACGCCGCCAAGGAGCCGGAGATCGTGGATCTGGCCAACTGCCTCAACCGGATGGGCGCATGCATCAACGGCGCAGGTACGGGTACGGTCACCATCATGGGGGTGGATCGGCTTCACGGAACCATCTACAAGCCCATTCCGGATCGGGTGGAGGCGGGTACGCTGCTGTGCGCCGCAGCGGTCACCGATGGCAGCGTGCTGGTGCGGGGGGCATGCCCCGAGCATCTGCGCTCGCTGCTGTTCAAGCTGGCCGAGACCGGTGTGGGGCTTAGGGAGACACCGGCGGGCATCCGGGTCAACGGGCGGGCCATATCGCCCTTTGAGGTACGTACCTTAGCCTATCCCGGCTTTCCCACAGACATGCAGGCGCCTATGACGGTGGTGGCGCTGGGCTGCCACGGCAGCAGCATTCTGCATGAAACGGTATTTGAAAACCGCTTTATGCATGTGACCGAGCTGAACCGGCTGGGAGCGCAGATCCGTGTGGAGGGCGGCATGGCGATCGTGGAGGGCGGTGCGCCGCTGCGGGGCGCGATGGTGCGCTCTACCGACCTGCGGGCAGGGGCTGCGCTGATGCTGGCCGGGCTGATCGCAAGCGGCGAGACCATCCTGAACGACCCGGCAGGGCATATCGAACGGGGCTATCAGGATCTGCCGGAAAAGCTGCGGGCATTGGGCGCAGATATCGAGCAGACGGAGGATCTGCTGGGGCTGTAGCGGCAGGGAGGGGCGGGTATGTTGCCTGCCCCTTTGTCTGCGTTATTTCGTCTTTTTGAAATACGGTTCCGGCACCAGTACATGCTCCTCCTGCGGGTTGATGCTCCCCAGCGCATCATCGGTAAGCATCACTGCACGGCGCACGGAAAAATAGCCGTATTTTTCACGGATTTCGTCCAGCGCGTGCTCCAGCAGGTGCTGCCGCTGCCGGACGGCATCCTCCGGCAGGAAGGAAAGCTGCAAATTGCCGTTTGCCCGCGTCAGCCGGGATACGCCCACGCCCATGCTGCGCAGGGGCGCAAAGGCGGTCTTGCCGCCGCCGGTAAGCCGGTAGGCGGCCTGAAACAGCTCCTGGCACAGATTGGTGGGGATGGGCAGCGTACACTGGCGGGAGGTGGTCACCAGATCGGTATCCCGCAGATACACATCCAGCACCTGCGCCTGCAGCCCCTGCCTGCGCAGGCGCATGCCCACGCTTTCGCACAGTCCGTAGAGGGTGATGCGGATATCATCGTCACAGCGCAGGTCGTGGGCGGCGGTAATGCTGTTGCCCACGCTTTTGACCACCGTGGCGGCATCGGTGGCGATCACGCCCGAAGCATCGTTGCCGTGGGCAAAGCCGCTGAGCATCAGCCCGGTTTTGCCCAGCAGGCTGCGCAGGGTCTCCGGCTGGGCGGCGGTCAGCTGCCCGATGGTGTAGATGCCGATGCTGTTCAGCTTGCGGGTGGTGGCGCGGCCGATGAACAGCAATTCGCCCACCGGCAGGGGATCCAGCACCCGGGCGCGGTTTTCGTTGCAGATCACGCTGACGGCATCGGGCTTTTTCAGATCGCTGCCCAGCTTGGCAAAGATCCGGTTGTCGCTTACGCCGATGCTGGCGGTCAGCCCCGTTTCCTCCCGGATGGTGTGGCGCAGATGGTTGGCAATGTGTACCCCTTCCCGGATGGTGGTTTTGGGGCCGGAGATATCCAGCCACGCCTCGTCGGATCCGAAGGGCTGCACATGGCTGGTGTAGCGGGAGAAGATGCTGCGCACGGTGTAGCTCATCCGTTGCACCTCCCGGCTGTCCACCCCCACGGTGATCAGGTGGGGGCACAGCTCCTTCGCCTGCCAGATGGCCTGCCCGGTCTTGATGCCCAGCTTTTTGGCGGGGTTGTTCTTTGCCAATACGATGCCGTGCCGTTTTTCCGGGTCGCCGCACACGGCTACGGGTACCTCCATCAGCGCAGGCTTGTCCCGGCAGGATACCGAGGCGAAAAAGTTGTTCAGGTCAGCGTGCAGGATCACCCGGGGCATGACAGAACACCTCTCTTTTAAAAAATAGAACAAGTGTTCTCTTATTATAAGAACACTTGTTCGAAAATGCAACCGCCAGATATTGGGGCAAAGGGGAGGTACCTACCACAAGAGTATCGGTAATGGTTGCGGCAAAAGGCTTTTCTGTGCTATACTGGATGCAGGAAAACAACCAAAGAGGGGGGAGAGGGCCGTGGTAACGCTGCGGAAGATCACCGCCGAAAACCTGTGGCAGATCGTTGCGCTGGAGGTGGGGCAGGAGCAGCGGCATTTTGTTGCCGACAATACCCGCAGCATTCTGGAGGCCTATGCAGCCATCTCCGGCGGCGGCACAGCGCTGCCGCTGGGTGTGTATGCAGGGGAGACCCCTGTGGGCTTTGTAATGCTCAGCTACGGCTGCAAAGACTGGCCGGATGCCCCTGCCATCGCCCATAACAACTACTGCATCTGGCGGCTGATGATCGACCGCCGCTATCAGGGACGGGGCTACGGCAAAGCGGCGCTGGCAGAGACGCTGCGCTATGTGCGCACGCTGCCCTTCGGGGCTGCCCAGTGCTGCTGGCTCAGTTACGAGCCGGAAAACATCACCGCCGAAAACCTGTACCGTTCCTTCGGCTTCCGGGAGACCGGCGAATGGGACGAAAACGAGAAGATCGTCGCCCTGCCCCTGTAGCCCCGCACCGCGTCCGTTTGCCCGCATAGGATGGAAGGGCGGCGCATGCGGGCGGCTCCGATCCTTCGCTGCCGCAAAGAAGAACCTGCGCCGCGCGGAGTGTGATCGGTAATGCTGCGAGGCGATATCTATATGGCTCTGCTGGATCCTGTCATCGGCAGCGAGCAGGGCGGGCGGAGACCCGTGCTCATTGTACAGAACAACAAAGGCAACCGTTTTTCCCCCACGGTGATCGTGGTGCCCCTGACCGGTTCATCCAAAAAAGGCGGGCTGCCCACCCATGTGCTCTTGCCGGGCGGTACAGCCGGGCTGGAAAAACCCTCGGTGATCCTGTGTGAGCAGGTGCGCACTTTGGAAAAAACAAGGCTGAGCCGGTATATCGGCAGCCTTTCTGCGGAAAAACTGAAGGCTGTGGAGGCGGCGTTGTCCGTATCGCTGGCGATGGACAGCCTGCCGGACTCCCACAGCTGAGAAGATGAACAGGAGAGACTTGTATGCGCGACAAGCAACCAAAGATGAACAAAGAACAGCTGATGGCATGGGTGCAGATCGCAGCGGGCTGTCTGGTGGGTGCGCTGGCCTACCCCTGGTTTCTGATGCCCAACCATATTGCTCCCGGCGGGTTGACGGGTCTGGCAACGGTGCTCAACTATCTGTTCGGGCTGCCGGTGGGCACCACCAGTCTGGTGATGAACATCCCCCTGTTTCTGGTGGGCTGGCGCGCCATGGGCGGGGCTTTTGCGCTGCGCTCTCTGGCGGCAACGCTGCTGTTTTCCCTGTTTATCGACATTCTGCCCCTGCCCTGCCTTACGCAGGATCCCATGCTGGCTTCGGTGTTCGGGGGAGCCATGCTGGGTGCGGGGCTTGGGCTGATCCTGCGCTCCGGAGCCACCACCGGCGGTACGGATATGGCTGCCCGCATGGTGCACAAGCGGATGCCCTATCTTTCTGTGGGCATGATCCTGTTCATCATCGACGGCATCGTGGTGGTGCTGGCGGGCGTATGCATCAATATTGAGCATGCATTGTACGCCTTTGTGAGCATCTTTGTTTCCAGCAAGGTGATCAATGTGGTGGTGGACGGTCTGACCACCGAAAAGGCCTGCTATGTGATCACCGCCGCCCACGATCAGGTGCGCAGGCAGATCATGGAAGAACTGGACCGGGGCGTTACCCTGCTCAGTGCAAAGGGCGGCTTCAGCGGCGAGGAACGCCCGGTGCTGATGTGCGTTGTCAGCGCACAGGAGGTGGCACGGCTGAAGCTGATCGTCCGCCGGGCGGATGACAGGGCGTTCGTTTTTATCAGCGATGCCCACGAGGTGCTGGGCGAGGGCTTCCGGCAGCTGTCGGAAGAGTGAAATACGATGAAAAAGGGCTGCGGAGATCATGCTCCGCAGCCCTTTGATTTGCTTGAAATATGGTGGAATGCAGGGTTTCCTCCTCCCTGCCGTGAGCCGACGCGCTGTTATTTCCCGCTGTCGGCAAAGGAAAGCCGGGGCTCCAGATCCGCCAGTCGCATAAACCCTGCGCAGCCGTCAATGCTTACATGGCACCAGCTTGCGCCCACGCCCAGCACCTGTACCGTCGTTCCGGCAGGGTAGTGGTAGCAGAGGGGAGAAGCCGCATCTGCGCTCTCGTGCAGGGCTGCACCGCTTTGATTGGCAACCGTCACGGAAGGCAGAGCCTTCATTGCCGGATCGGCAGGGGATGCGGTATCCAGAAATGCGCGCTTCATGTAGCCGGTCAGTTCCCCGATGCGAACCTTGTACCAATCGTCTCCTGCCCTGTCCAGCAGGGTAACGATGCAGCCGTTATAGTATTTTCCCAGCGATATGCTGCTCTCCGCAGGCTTTGTGCGCAGGTTCAGCCGCTGGGCAGGGTCGGGATTGGCGACCACAGCTGCTGATTCTCCCGCGATGATGCTGTTGCTCAGCTGCGGTCGAAAGCCTTTTGCATTGGCGGGAACGAAACCGATCCGGTCATTCACGCTCACATGCCACCAATCCTCCGTGAAACCCAGTAAAATGACAGGACTGTTGTTGCCGCACATGGTGTATTCGCTCGTCTTGTCCGGCAGGCTGTACAGCTCCCAGCCGCTGGATGTGGCGGTATACACGGGCATGGCAGGCTCCGCAACGGTGCTGAAGGCAAGGTAACGTCCGTCCATGTACCCTTCCAGCGTGCCGATGCGCACCTTGTACCAGCCGCCGTCTGCCGGAGAAAGAACAGCGACCGTGCAGCCGTTGTAATACCTGCCCAAAGACGGGCTCTTGGCGTTTGCTTCCCTGCGCAGGTTCAGCCGCTGGGCAGGGTCGGGGTTGCTGACGGTCGCTGTCATGTATCCGTCCGCATATGCCCCTGCCAGCTTTTCCAGACAGGCGGCGCCGCTGGGCACAAAGCCGATGTCGTTACCCGCCTGAATATGCCACCATTCCCGGGTAAAGCCCAACAGCAGCACCTGCTCGCCGTAGCCGTGCATCTCGTACGCTCCCGTCCTGTCCGGGGTACGGTATACCTCCCATGCGCTGGAGGTGGAGCGGTAGCCGGGCATGGCAGCCACCGCCTTTTTGGCATCGGCGGTCAGAAATTCGGTCATCATATACCCTTCCAGTGTGCCGATGCGTACCTTCGCCCAGTCTTCGTTCTCTGTAGTGAGCAACTCCACCTGCGTACCGTTGTAGTATCTGCCCAGCGAAACGGAATGCTGGTCGGGCAGCTGCCGCAGATTCAGCCTGTCGGCGGGGTTTGGGTTGCAGACATAGACGGTTTTTGTTTCCGCGAGGGCCGGAATGCTGCACAGCAGGCAGACTGTGCACAGCATAAGGGCAAGGATCCCGGAAAGTATCCTGCGTTTCATGAGCTCATCCTCCTGTGTGGGTTTATCTTTTCGGAAAAGGAAGGTTCTGCCAATAGAACGTTTCACGAAAGGCATACATTGCCGGAAAAACTTCACAAATGTAAAAGCGGCAGAGACCGAAGCCTCTGCCGTTCCAGACTATCGAAAAACCCATGGAGGTATTGGAGGGCCGCAGCCCTCCAATTGCCAAACCGAAACCAGCGGCGTGCATTGCGGCCCAAAGCCGACCTGTGGTCGGCTTTGGGCTTCGGCACTGCGGGAGCGCTATCGCGCTGTCCTCACGCCTCGGTTCACTGCGTTCACCCTTCCGGTGGTTTCGGAACCCTTGCGTA
>JAFXBE010000104.1 GCA_017516765.1 Clostridia bacterium
ACCGTTTGCCTAGGAGCCTACGGCTCCCCGGGCGGCAAACGGCGATAGGAACCCCTTGCTACGCAAGGGTTCCGAAACCACCGTACACGCCGCTGGTTTCGGATTGACAATCGGAGGGCTGCGGCCCTCCGATACCTCTGAGACTTCTTTGACAGTCTGAAGCATCCGGCATACAGCCGGATGCTTGTTTGCTTTTGGTTGTCGGCTTCCGTACCGGCGTTCCCTCCGCCTTACCCCTGCTGCGCCAGCAGGGCATTCACCTCATCCAGCGTGGGCGGGTTCAGGGGCAGGGGAAAGCGGCTGATGGCAACGCCCGAGCAGGCAGCGGCAAAACGCACCGTCTCTTCGTCGCTCATGCCGTGGAGCAGAGCATACACACAGCCTGCCTTGTAGGTATCCCCTGCGCCCAGCGTGCTGCGCACCTCCACCCGGAAGGCGGGCATATGCTTCATGGCTTCGCCCTTGCGCCCGTAATACATACCCTTTTCCCCGGCGGTGATGATCACCAGCCCGTCGGTATTTTCGGTCAGCAGAGCATACACCTGTTCCAGGGTATATCCTTGATAATCCCCATCCGTGCATTCGTGGCTGAGCACGTTGATGGCGGCATGCCGGTGCAGGTAGCTGTCGTGGCGGCAGTCGATGGTCACATAGGGCTTATGATGCTTTACGCACAGCTCGGCAACCATCCGGGTCTCCTCCCCGAAGTAGGGATCGATGCCCACCGCTTTGCAGTCGATCACATCCTGCTCCTTCGGTGCATTCCAACGCTTGATGCCCGCTTCGTACAGCTGCTGGAACTGCCCCAGCGGCGTGCGGTACGGCCCGGCGATCAGCACATGATCCACCAGCCCCTCCCAGTCCGGGTCGAAGGTGAGGGAGGAAAGGTCAACGCTCTTGTCGGCGTAGAAGCTGCGGATCAGCTCTGCCGGCTCCCGCCCGATGTGGGTGCCGTCCATCTTCACCTGTACCCCCAGAGAAGAAAGCACCGTGGCTGCCGTGCCGGTCTCGCCGCCGGGCAGAAAATACCGCGCCTGGATCTCGCTGTAGCTGTCCGGCTTGGGAAAATCGCCCCTGAGCAGAAAGGAATGGGTGCCCAGCACCTGTCCGTGCAGATAAACCTCCGCTTTCATGGTATGTACCTCCTGTATATCGTATGGTTTACGGGGTCGCCGCATGCGCGCCGATGAAGTACGTCAGATAGCTTTCCATCCGCTCGAAGCACTCCTGCTGCCGCTCCGGCTCGCGGTCGCACAGATGGATCAGCGCAGAAATGGGCGTGGTAAAGCAGAACGCCAGCATCGCCGGGTCTTCCCGGCGCAGCAGCCCTTTTGCCATCATGCCCTCAAAGAGCTTGCTGTAAATGCCCGCCGTACCCTCCAGAAAATGCTTGGTGGCCAGCCTGCACACCCGGGCATCGTGGAACTGCTCGGTCAGCAGCAGCTTTCTCGTCAGCACGATCCGGGGATCCTGCACCGTGAAGCGGATCATCCTCATGGCGGTCTGCCGGAAGCCCTCCCAGCTGTCCGGGATCTCCGGCAGATGATCCATTGCGCCGAACTGCCGGGCATAATACGCCTCCATCCTGTCCAGCAGGGCGTTCCAGATGGCTTCCTTGCTTTCGTAGTGCTTGTACAGCGCAGACTTGCTCAGCCCCAGCCCCGCAGCCAGCTCCCGCAGGTTGGCGCCCCTGTACCCCTGCCGGGCAAACAACACCAGCGCTTCGTCCAGAATGCGTTCCTTTGTGGGGGTTTCCAAGGGTTCTCACCTCTTTGTCCGTCACAGGGTGACCGATTGGTCACCTTCCGATGCCTGTATTATAGCATCCCATCTTCTGCCCGTCAATATGATTTGACACAATCAAACCTCCCCCCTTTACGCGCGCCATCCGCTGTGCTACAATACATCCAACGATCCCCCCGATGGGGAAAAGGAAAAAACAAAGGAGCGTAAAACATATGTCTGCCAGAATCACACTGGATGCAGCCCATCCCGGTGCAACCATCTCCCGGCATATCTACGGTCATTTTGCCGAGCATCTGGGCCGCTGCATCTACGGCGGTCTCTTTGTGGGCAAGGACAGCCCCATCCCCAATGTAAACGGTATGCGTACCGATGTGGTGGAGGCGCTCAAGAAGATCAACATCCCCGTGCTGCGCTGGCCCGGCGGCTGCTTTGCCGACGAATACCACTGGGAGGACGGCATCGGCGAGAACCGCAAACGCATGGTCAACACCAACTGGGGCGGCGTGGTGGAGGATAACTCCTTCGGCACCCACGAGTTTATGGAGCTGTGCCGCCAGCTGGGCTGCGAGGCCTACATCTGCGGCAACGTGGGCTCCGGCACCGTTCGCGAGATGAGCGAGTGGGTGGAGTACCTCAACTCCGACAGCGATTCCACCACCTGCCAACGCCGCTGGGCAAACGGGCACAAGGAGCCCTTTAACGTCAAGTTCTGGGGCGTGGGCAACGAAAACTGGGGCTGCGGCGGCAACATGCGCGCCGAGTACTATGCCGACGAATACCGCCGCTTCCAGACCATGTGCCGCACCTACGGCGACAACCGCCTCTACAAGATCGCCGGCGGCCCCAGCGACGACGACTGGCACTGGATGGAGATCCTGATGCAGCGCTGCAAGCCCATGATGGACGGCGTAAGCCTGCACAAGTACACCGTGCCCAAGGACTGGGCAGATAAGGGCAGCGCCACCGATTTTGACGGCGACCTGTACCTGACCACCCTGCGCAAGGCCTACGACATGGAGCGTGTGGTCAGCGGTCACGAGACCATCATGGACCGCTACGACCCCGAACGCAAGGTAGGGCTGATCGTGGACGAGTGGGGCTGCTGGCACAACGTGGAGCCCGGCACCAACCCCGGCTTCCTCTACCAGCAGAACACCATGCGCGATGCCATGGTGGCTGCCCTGAGCCTGGATATCTTCAACCGCCACGCCGCCCGCGTGACCATGACCAACATCGCCCAGACCGTTAACGTGCTCCAGTCCATGGTGCTCACCGAAGGCGACGAAATGGTGCTGACCCCCACCTATCACGTGTACGATCTCTACACCCCCCACATGGATGCCGCTCTGCTGCCCTGCGCCGTGCATGCCGACATCCTCACCGGCGAAGTGAAGCAGATCACCGCCACCGCCTCCCAGAAGGACGGCGTTACCACCCTCACCCTCAGCAACCTGTCCGCCGTGGATGCCTGCGAGGTGGACATTGCCGCCACCGGCATGGCTCTTACCGGCGCGGAGGGACGCATCCTCACCGGCGAGGTGCACGCCATGAACACCTTCGAAAACAAGAACAACGTGACCATCCGTCCCATGGATGGCATCGAAGCCACCCCCGCCGGACTGTGCCTGACCCTGCCCGCCTGCTCCGTGGCGACCCTCACCCTCCGTGGCTGACCGTCCGCCCTGCCGCTGCCTGCTGCGGCAGGCTGATCCCGATCTGGAAAAGATCGTAGCGGATTACGTCTCCTCCCTGCCCGAGGATGCCCGGGTACCCGATGCCGAGTACCGCCGCCGCCTCGCCCTCTGCGAAAGCTGCCCCCGCCTTGCCGACGGCATGTGTATGGACTGCGGCTGCTACGTGGAAGCCCGCGCCGCCAAAGCCGCCCTCAAATGCCCCGCCCTGCCCCCACGCTGGGAGCGGTATGCAGGGGAATGACGGAGCGGCAGAGCGGGAGACTCAAAAGGGATGGTATAACCTATCTACGGCTTCTTCAAGAGGAAGGAGCCGTATTTTTTTGGAGGACAGGAAGGGTGGAAGCGCCCCAAAAGGCTTCTTCCCCCGGCGGGGGAGGAAGCTGGCAGGCGCAGCCTGACTGATGGTAGGGGTAATTGCAAGGCGATGGGGACGGTGGGCTTCTGCCCCGGGCAGCAGCCAATCTGCATTTCGCTGCGCGGATCTGGGTATAGATACCCGCAGTGCCGCTGCGAGGAACTGGGTGGGGCTGCGCGCCCCTTGCCGCAACCTCAGTCGGCGTACAGCCCACTAACCGTGGTCTGTACTTGCTTCGGTTGACGACTGCGGGTCGCTAACGCCTTCGGCGTTGTGCCCACTGGGCACGCGCTTCCCTCCGTCTCCTGCGGTCACTCTTTTATGAAAAGAGTGACCAGAAAAGGGCGACA
>JAFXBE010000105.1 GCA_017516765.1 Clostridia bacterium
CAGCGCGATAGCGCTCCCGCAGCGCCGAAGCCCAAAGCCGACCACAGGTCGGCTTTGGGCCG
The DNA here is from genome assembly GCA_017516765.1 of Clostridia bacterium. Taxonomy (GTDB): domain Bacteria; phylum Bacillota; class Clostridia; order Christensenellales; family Aristaeellaceae; genus Limiplasma. The sequence goes on from JAFXBE010000105.1 coordinate 63, forward strand.
CAATGCACGCCGCTGGTTTCGGATTGACAATCGGAGGGCTGCGGCCCGACCATACCTCTGGGACTTCTTTGACAGTCTGAAATGCCGTGAGCTGTTTGGCTCACGGCATTTGTTTTATTTATTTTTCAGATATTCATCAATGGCAGCCGCAGCATTTTTTCCGGCACCCATGGCCAGAATGACCGTTGCTGCACCGGTAACGGCGTCGCCGCCGGCATAGATGCCCTCGCGAGAAGTCCTGCCGGTTTCTTCTTCGGCAATGATGCCTCCCCAGCGCTGGGTCTCCAGCCCCTCCGTGGTCGCCTTGATAAGCGGATTGGGCGATGTGCCCAGCGCCATAATGACGCAATCCACCGGCAGATCGAAGTCGCTGCCCTCCACCGCTACGGGGCTGCGGCGACCGGAGGCATCCAGCTCGCCAAGCTCCATCTGCTGGCAGCGCATAGAGGCGACCCACCCCTGCTCGTCCCCGCCGATGGACAAGGGGTTGGTGAGGAACTTGAAAACAATGCCCTCTTCCATGGCATGCTCCACTTCTTCCCGACGGGCAGGAAGCTCTGCCTCGGTGCGGCGGTACACAATGGATACCTCCGCCCCCAGACGGCGGGCGCAACGGGCGGCATCCATGGCCACATTGCCGCCGCCCACCACCGCCACGCGTTTGCCGCGCCGGATGGGGGTGGAGCTGTCGGGCTTGTAAGCCTTCATCAGATTGATGCGGGTCAGGAATTCGTTGGCGGAGTACACGCCCTTCAGGTTTTCGCCGGGGATGCGCATAAACTTGGGCAGACCTGCGCCGGAGCCGATGAACACCGCCTCGAAGCCATAGTCCTGCATCAGCTCGTCAATGGTGATGGTCTTGCCGATGACCACATTGGTCTCCACCTTTACGCCCAGCTGGGCAAGGGTGTCCACCTCCTTCTGGACAATAGCCTTGGGCAGACGGAATTCAGGAATACCGTACACCAGCACGCCGCCCGCCAGATGGAGAGCTTCAAAAACCGTTACATCATAGCCCATCTTCGCCAGATCGCCTGCGCAGGTAAGACCGGAGGGGCCGGAGCCCACCACAGCCACCTTATGCCCGTTGGAGGCAGGCTTTTCGGCAGGCTGGGTGATGTTTTCGTTGTGCCAGTCGGCTACAAAGCGTTCCAGACGCCCGATGGCGACCGGCTCGCCCTTGATGCCCCGCACGCACTTGCTTTCGCACTGGTTCTCCTGCGGACATACGCGTCCGCACACGGCAGGCAGGGAACTGGCTTTGGCAATGATCTGATATGCAGCTTCAAAATCGCCCTTGGCTACCTCCTGAATAAAGGCAGGAATGTAGATTTTTACCGGGCAGCCGCCCACACAGGGCTTGTTCTTACAGTTCAGGCAGCGGTTGGCCTCGTCGATGGCCTGCTCGGCGGTATAGCCCAAAGCGACCTCGCCGAAATTCCGGCTGCGTTCCGCAGGATCCTGCGTGGGCATGGGATTCTTGGTAAGCGCCATATTAGGCATGGTTTTCCACCCCCTTGAACAGGTTGCAGGCAGCCTCGTAGGCATGGCGTTCAAAATCGCGGTAGGTTGCGCCGCGCGCCATGGCTTCGTCAAAATCGATCAGATGACCGTCGAACTCGGGACCGTCTACACAGGCAAACTTGGTTTCTCCGCCAACGGTGAGCCTGCAGCCGCCGCACATGCCGGTGCCGTCGATCATGATGGGGTTCATGCTGGCAACGGTCTTGATGCCATACTGTTTGGTAAGCATGCAGACAAACTTCATCATGATCAGCGGGCCGATGGTGATCACTTCGTCATACTCTTCGCCGCTCTCGATCAGCTTCTTCAGCGCATCGGTCACCAGACCCTTCTCGCCCCAGCTGCCGTCGTCGCTCATGCGCACCAGCCTGGTGCTGGCCGAGGCGAATTCATCCTCCAGAATCACCAGATCCCGATTGCGGAAGCCCACAATGGCGTGCACCTCGCACCCCATCTGATGCAGCTTCTTGGCTACCGGATAAGCGATGGCGCAGCCTACGCCACCGCCCACCACAGCCACCTTTTTAAGGCCGTCGGTATGGGTGGCGCGCCCCAGCGGGCCCACAAAATCGTGGATAAAGTCGCCTTCCTCAAGATGATTGAGTTTTTCGGTGGTCGCGCCCACCACCTGAAAAATGATGGTGACGCTGCCCTTTTCCCGGTCAAAATCAGCAACCGTCAGCGGAATGCGCTCGCCATCGCTGTCCACCCGCAGGATAATGAACTGCCCGGGCTCGGCTTTCTTGGCCACCAGCGGCGCTTCCACCTCCATTAAGGTAACGGTGGGATTGAGTACTTTTTTGCGAAGGATCCTGTTCATTTCGTCTTTTCCCTCCAGCAAACCGGCTGCTATCGCCGGGGCGGTGTATCTGCCTGGCAGCATGCCAGCCGCAGAAGGTGTACCAAAACCGTGCCACAGTGCGGGAAAGCACCCCGCAAAACAACTCCGGCGCAGTCGTAACTTTGTTAGCGTACCCCTGCTACCGCCGTTTGTCAAGAAAAGACACAATATTCATACAAAAAGGAAGGGGACAGCAGAAAACTTTCTTTCTGTCCCCCGAAAAACGATCCACAAACTGCCAATAATGTCCCTATCCCCGCAGGGTAAGCGAACGTACGCCTGTGGAGGTGAGGCGCACCTCATAATGGCAGCAGGTCTCTGCCAGCAGCAGATAATCCAGCTGAGGATCCGCCTCAAAACTGAAGGCCTCCATACCGCAGCCCTGCCAGACCGACAGCACCTGACGGGTGTCCAGCAATTGCAGCTTCAGCCGCCATCGGCAATGCCCTGAGGGGAGCATCACACCGCTGATAATGCCGTTCTGCCCGCTGCAGACCGTCTGCTCCGGGCATGCAGGGCAGGTCTGGGGCTCATCATCCACAGAAGCCTCCGGCTGTTCCCCGCATTCCCCCAGCCCCTGCATGCCGCCCGCAAAGGGGTACCAATGCAGCTCGAAGCCGCTGCCCCGGGGCACATTCAGCCCTGCCAGCACCGCATTGCCGTTGATGTTGCCGCCGCTCCCATTGGCATTCCACACCGTATTTGGCGCAAGCACGCTGCCATAGATCGCCGTTGCCACAGGCATATCAACGGTTTTAGCATCCATCAGTACATACAGAGTGTGCTCCGCCTGCGCTTCGCTGCCCCACAGCCCGTTGCCGATGCGCAGGTTTTCGCCGCTGCGGATGCGAACGATGTTCAGACTGTTCTCCGGCGTTTCGATCAGGAGCGCACCCGTAAGAGCATCGTCCCAGGTAACATCGAACACATTCTGCAAGGGATCGCTGCCTGTGAGCAGGAGTTGGTTCTCTTCCAATACAGCATTGCCGTTTGTCTGCAGCGCGGCAATGTTTTCCACGCGGCAGCCAAGACTTTCCGCCGCAGCCGCAAAAAACGCCGGTACATCTGCGCTGAGGCGGGGTGCAGGTATGTAGCGGGGCGTATCGTAGCTCGAGATCACATAATGGCTTCCCTCATCCTGGGGCGACCAGTAGGGGCTGCCGTTACCCGCATACAACGCCGCCAATTCAGCCTTCTGCTCCGGGTTGTCGCTTTTCCCGATCAGATAGGTGCTGCCTGCTCCCGCCTGAAAGCTGCCATCCCCCACCACATTACCCACCACCGTCAGCGCACCGGCGATATTCACATCACCGCCCGCCAGAAAGCGTACCGCAAAGGGATCGTAGGGAATGGTCTGCTTTCCCCCGCGCCCGAAACCCACCGACATGCCCCGGTTGCTGGTCACGCTGCCCGCCACCGCCAGCGCACCCTCCGAATCGATCATGTTGGTCAGATTGCCGAGAATCAGACCGTTATAGCCCACACCCACCCCAAAGGGCTGCCCCTCCACATCCTGCCAGCGCAGATCCTGATAGGGAACACCACTCCAATTGGCCATATGCATCCGCTCCTTTCTTTGCAGCATCCTATGCCGAAAAAAACAGACTGTGCGCAGCCCGGGGATTGAATGCCCACGCTTGTTTTGCTATGATAGAGGCGTTCCGAAACATCTGTCTGTGGGGTGAATCTATGTACCGGGGTCTGTTGGTAGTAAATGCCTTTCTCCGTACCGGAAAGTTTGACGAGCTGTATCGGTTTCTCTCTGAAGCGGCTGCCGGGGAAGGCATAACGCTGGAGGTTATGACCAACGCCGAGCTGGTCTGTGCGCTGGAGGATGCATTCGATCCCGCGGCATATGCCTTCGTTATTTTCTGGGATAAGGATATCCTGCTGGCGCAGCGGCTGGAGCAGCTGGGCATGCGCCTGTACAACAACGCCCGGGGCATTGCCCTGTGCGACGACAAATCCCTTACATGGCTCGCGCTGAAGGATTACGCCATTCCCATGCCCCGCACCGTGCCTGCGCCCAAGACCTTTCCCGCCATCGGCTACCCTTCGGCGGCGTTTGCCGAAGAGATCGGCGATAAGCTGGGCTATCCCGTTGTGGTAAAGGAATGCTGCGGCTCCTTCGGGCAGCAGGTGTACCTGTGCCGCAGCCGGGAAGAGCTGCTGGAGAAGGTTCGGCAGCTTGCCGGGATCCCCATCCTGTTTCAGCAAGCCATCACCGAAAGCATGGGGCACGATGTGCGCATCAACGTGGTGGGCGGGCAGGTGGTGGCATCCATCCTGCGCCGAAGCTCGGACGGAGATTTCCGCAGCAACCTGACGCTGGGCGGCACCATGGAGCCCTATACCCCCACCGAAGCGGAAGCACAGCTGGCGGTTCGGGTCACAGAGCTGCTGGGACTGGATTTTGCCGGTGTGGATATTCTCTTTGGCAAAGAAGGCCCCATCCTGTGCGAAGTGAACAGCAACGCCCACTTCAAGACCACACTGGCCTGCACGGGCATCAATATGGCGCAGCATATTCTGCGGCACATCAAAAATCAGCTTGAGGGATGCAAATGAAAACCTGCTGGCTACTCTACGAAACAAAAGATCTGGCAGTCAACCGGGATTATGCCGCCATGATGCAGCAATACGGGCTGCGCTACAATCTGGCGGTAGAGCCGGTAACGCTGGATGAGCTGACGCTGGGCATGACCGAAACCGGCGAGCCCTTCGCGATCCGGGATGGTCGACCCGCACGCCCGGACGCGGTGCTGTCCCGGATGCGTCTGGACTGGGTAAGCGAGCATCTGGAACGGATGGGCGTACCGGTGTTCAACAACAGCAAGGTATGCCGCATCTGCAACGACAAACGCCGCACCCACCTGTTCCTACAAGGACTGCCCATGGCAGAGACGGTCTTCCCCACCGGGACGGCTGCCTTTCCCGGCACACCCCGGGTACTGAAGCCCTCGGACGGGCACGGCGGCAAGGGCGTGCAGCTGATTTCCGATGCTGACAGCTGGCAGACGGCTCTTGCAGACCTGCAGGGGCAGGGAAACCGCCCTATCCTGCATCAGGCAGTGGTGGATGCCCCGGGAAGGGATCTGCGGGTGTATGTGCTCTTCGGAAGGATCCTTGCCGGAGTGATGCGCACCGCAAAGGAAGGGATCATCAGCAATTTCAAGCTGGGCGGCAGCGTCGGGCTGCATACGCTCACCAAAGCCGAGCAGGAGCTGGCGCAGGCGGTGATAGACCGTTTCCATGCCGCAGGGGCACCGCTGCACATGGCCGGGGTGGATCTGCTCTATACCGACCGGGGCCCCGTGATCAGCGAGGTGGAGGACGTGGTTGGCAGCCGTATGCTGTACAAGGTTTCCGACATCGATCTGGCAGACCGGTACCTTGCGGGCATCGCAGAGCGTATTTAGCGCACCGGTGCGCTGAAAGTCTTGACAAATACGGCATCTGCGGCTATGATGATACAGATTTGATTATTTTACCACGGGGAGGCACTTGCAATGGCAGCTTTGACTATGGACAAGTTGGTTGCGCTCTGTAAGGGGCGCGGTTTTATCTATCCCGGCAGCGAGATCTACGGCGGTCTGGCAAACAGCTGGGACTACGGCCCTCTGGGCGTTGAGTTCAAGAACAACGTCAAGAGAGCCTGGTGGCAGAAGTTTGTGCAGGAAAGCAAGCACAACGTCGGTCTGGACGCCGCCATCCTGATGAACCGCGAGGTTTGGGTGGCATCCGGTCACGTGGGCGGCTTCAACGATCCCCTGATGGATTGCAAGGCCTGCAAAGCCCGTTTCCGCGCCGACAAGCTGATCGAAGACTTTACCGAAGGCGCCGAGACCGGCGACGGCTGGACCAACGAAGAGCTGGAAGCCTTCATCAACGAGCACGACATCGTTTGCCCCACCTGCGGCAAGAAGGATTTTACCGGCATCCGTCAGTTCAACCTGATGTTCAAGACCCATGCCGGCGTTACCGAGAACTCCACCAACGAGATCTATCTGCGCCCCGAAACCGCGCAGGGTATCTTCGTTAACTTCCAGAATGTAATGCGCGCCACCCGCAAGAAGCTGCCCGCCGGTATTGCCCAGATCGGCAAGAGCTTCCGCAACGAGATCACCCCCGGCAACTTCATCTTCCGTGTGCGCGAGTTTGAGCAGATGGAGCTGGAGTTCTTCTGCAAGCCCGGCGAGGATCTGGAGTGGTTCAACTACTGGCGCGCCTTCTGCCGCGACTGGCTGCTGAGCCTTGGCATCAAGGAAGAGAGCCTGCGTCTGCGCGACCACGAGCCCGAGAAGCTGGCCTTCTACTCCAAGGCAACCACCGACTTCGAATACCTCTTCCCCTTCGGCTGGGGCGAGCTGTGGGGCATTGCCGACCGTACCGACTACGACCTGACCCAGCACCAGAACCACTCCGGCAAGGGCATGGAGTATCTGGATCCCATCACCAACGAGAAGTTCGTGCCCTACTGCATCGAGCCCTCTCTGGGTGTTGACCGTATGGTGCTTGCCTTCCTGTGCAACGCCTACGAAGAGGAAGAGCTGGAAGGCGGCGACGTGCGCACCGTGCTGCACCTGCACCCCGCACTGGCTCCCTACAAGTGCGCCGTGCTGCCCCTGCAGAAGAACAAGCTGGGTGGTCTGGCCACCGAGATCTACGAGAAGCTCTCCAAGCACTTCATGGTGGAGTACGACGAGACCGGCTCCATCGGCAAGCGCTACCGCCGTCAGGACGAGATCGGTACTCCCTTCTGCATCTGCGTAGACTTTGAGACCGAAGAGACCCAGTCCGTCACCGTCCGCGACCGCGATACCATGACTCAGGAGCGCGTGAAGATCGAAGATCTGCCCGCCTACATCCAGAGCAAGATGGTGTTCTGATCGGTTTGCATAGCAGACGCCCGTTCCATCCGGAAGGATGGAACGGGCGTTTTTCATGCAGCCAAAAACCTCCGACCCGGCATTGCCGGATCGGAGGTTTTGTTTGTTACTGGGTAACGCTGTCCAGAATGGCCAGTTCAACCACGATATCGATATACTCGCCCTCGGGGATCTCGTCGAAGGTTTCCATTTCGTTGAGACCCTCAACACGGTACACCTTCATATTGGCGGTGTCGCCCGCCTGCTTGTTCTGCAGCAGCGAGATCATGGCGTTGGTGTTCTTGATGATGGTGCCGTCGATCTCCACTACAATATCGCCGGGGACCAGACCAGCCTTTTCGGCGGGAGAACCGGCTTCCACCTCGGTGATGTATGCGCCGTTGGGCAGCACGCCGTTAGCGACCGCAGAAAGGTTGGTGTTCAGGTTGGCAACGGTAACGCCGATGCGGGGCTTATCCGCAGTGGTCAGACCGGTGCTGCTCTGCTGGTTGGCCTGCGCATCGTTGGTCTTGCCGCTGAGCACATCCTCCAGCAGGGGCTTTGCCACGTTGATCGGGATCGCCATGCCGATGCCCTCTACAGAGGTAGCGGACATGTAGCTGCCGGTATACTTCATGGAAGGCACGCCGATCAATTCACCGGCTACGTTGAACATACCGCCGCCGCTGTTGCCGGCGTTGATGGCGGCATCGGTCTGGATCATCAGGTTGACGCTTTCGATCCGGCGACCGTACATATCGGTGGTGGAATTGGTGATCTCCCGGTTCAGGGCAGAAATGATGCCCACCGTGGTGGTGCCGGTAAAACTGAGAGGATTGCCGATGCAGATCGCCCAGTCGCCGATGTTGAGCACATCGCTGTCGCCCAGCACAACGGGCTGGATGGGGAACTCGCCCTCGATCCGCAGCACTGCCAGATCCAGCGACTCATCGGAGCCTGCCACCACTGCGGGATAGGTATTCTCGCCGGAGACGACTTCCACGCGGGAGGCATCCTCTACCACATGGTAGTTGGTAAGCACAAAGTTCTGGGCGACCACAACGCCACTGCCGCTGCCGGAAAGGCGTTCCTCGGGCTCTTCATCCCTGCCGCGGTCATTGCCGTAGCCATCGCCATAGCCATAGCCGTAGCCGAAGGGGAAATTAAAGGGGAAGCCGAAATCGCCGAAGCTGCCATAGCTGCCGTAGTTGTTGGTGACCGTGGTGTAGTTGTTCACACCCACAACGCTGCCGTGTACGTTCTTAACGGCCTCGGTAAAGGGGCTGGATACCACGGTGGCATTCTGGGACAAGGTGATGCTTTCCGCGCCTGCGGTGCCATGCTGCTGCAGCAGGGAAGCGCCAAGACTGATGACCAGCGCAAGGGTCAGTACAACGGAAAGGGTACGGATAATCTGATTTCTGTTCATGTAGTGATCCCTCCTTACTACGGCATTATCATAACATAAACTTTTGACCATACGGTGAACAGGCGGTGAATAGTCTTTGCATAATCAAAGAATATACGTTGACAATATCTTACTCGTCTGCCTGAGCAGCCTGCTGCTGCTCCTGCTCGATGGCGTAGATGGCCATGGCGCACTCCAGCCGCTTCTGCTCCAGACGGCACTCCATCTCGTAGGGCTTGCCGATATCGCCGTTGAAGGCATGGGCATTGGCAGCACAGCCACCGCTGCAGTAGAAGCGTGCCCAGCACTGGGAGCATTTATCCTTCTTGAGCACATTATTCTGCTGGAAAGCATGCTGAATATCCCGGTCGAAGCTGCCGTCCAGCACAGAGCCCATCTGCATACCTTCCCGACCCACAAACTGGTGGCAGGGATAGATATCGCCATCGGCGGTAACGGCGACGTATTCGTTACCGCTGCCGCAGCCGGTGAGACGCTTTTTCAGGCAGGGACCGCCGGTCAGATCCACCATGAAGTGGAAGAAGTTGAACCACTTGCCGTCCCGACGATAGCGGATGTATTCGTGTCCCAGCCGCTCGTACTCGTCGTACACGGTGGGTAGGTCGCTTTCCTTGATGGCATAGGGGCATTTCTCGTCGGTGACCACCGGCTCGATGGAGAGCTGCTCAAAGCCCATATCCGCCAGATGCAGCACATCGTTGCCAAAATCCAGATTGTAGCCGGTAAAAGTGCCGCGCAGATAATACCGCTGCTGACCGCGTTTTTCCACAAAACGCTTGGCCTTGTCAATGATCAGGTCGTAGCTGCCTTTACCGTTGGGGGTGGGACGCATACGGTCGTGCACTTCCCGGCGGCCGTCGATGGAGATGACCACATTATCCATTTCGGCATTGAGGAAATCCATCATTTCATCGTTGAGCAGCACGGCGTTGGTGGTGGTGGTAAACTTGAACACCTTGCCGTGCTTCTTTTCCAGTTCGCGGCCATAGGCGACCACTTCTTTGATGACGCCGAAGTTCATCAGCGGTTCACCGCCGAAGAAGTCCACCTCCAGATTGGTGCGGTTGCCGCTGTGAGCCACCAGCCAATCCAGAGCCTTGCGCCCCGTCTCGGCAGACAGCATGGTGCGGCTCTTCATGTGGTATTCGCCGGTATCGGCAAAGCAATACTTGCAGCGCAGGTTGCAGTCGTGAGCCACCAGCAGGCACATAGCCTTTACAACACCGGTATCCGCCGCCTCCACATGGCTGTAATCGTCGTTGGTGTTCAGGTAGCCCATTTCCATCAGCTGGCGCAGCTCGGCAACGGTCTCCTCCACCTCTGCACGGTCATAGGTCGCACTCAGGGCATCTTCCACATTTGCATCGGCATCCTCCACCAGAAGACGCAGTGCATCATAGGCAATGGGATCCAGCGAAAGAACAGCGCCGCTGCCCACATCCAGCGCCATGCGCTTGCCCAGCGCTTCGAACAAATGGATCATTGTATTCTCTCCTTACTATGGCTTGTTACGCAAAAAAGCGCCGCATGGCAGTAACGCGCATGCGGCACTTTTCGTGGATGGAAATTACTTGCCAAAGGAATGGTTTACCTTGCCGTCGCGGCCGGCGAGGATCTGGTTTTCCTTATTGGCGCAGCTCTGGTTGGCCACCGTGCAGCTGGTCTTGCAGGCGCTCTGGCAGGAGCTCTGGCATTCGCCGCAGCCGCCGTGGGCGAGAGACTGATTCAGGCAGGGCTTGGAAACGGTCTGAATATGCTTCATTGTGATGATTCCCTCCATCAAATTCGTTGGGGTTGCTAACAGAATAAATTATACATGATACCGACAGGTATTTCAAGAGGAAACAGGCAAAAAACGCAATCAAACAGCAAAAGCGCCGCTCATTCTTTTGCGCCAAATGTTTCTGAAAAAAAGCGTTGACAAAACCGCCCTGTTTTTGTATAATATTTTACGTTGTCAGCAAGACAGCATGCGATCGTGGCGGAATTGGCATACGCGCACGTTTGAGGGGCGTGTTCTTAACCGAGTACGGGTTCAAGTCCCGTCGATCGCACCAGCAGAACGAACACAGCAACGTGTTCGTTCTTTTGTTTATCTGCAAATAGGCTGCAGCAGGGTGTGCATCAGGGCTACGATGCGCACCTCTTTGATTCCTATTGTTGCAGCAGACAATCACATGCTTCATAACAGGAAGCCGCTCACGCTCAACCATCTGTTAACCTGTCTTCCGCTTCGATTGATTGTCTTTTCTCTTGGGGTGCGCTACAATAGGTACAGGTCGACCACCAATAAAGCGGAGGATAGGAAACAATGGAGATCGGAAAAAAGATCAAAACCTTTCGCATTGCCAAGAGCGTCACACAGGAGGCTCTCGCACAGGAGCTGGGTGTGACCGCACAGGCGGTCAGCCGTTGGGAAAATGGCGCAGCGATGCCTGACATCGCACTGCTGCCTGCCCTCTCTACCTATTTTGGCGTCCGTATCGACGATTTCTTTGAGCTGAGCGACGAGGCGCAGCTGGAACGCATCTGCAACATGACCGAAACAGAGGAATTCATCCCTTGTGCCGACTTTGACCATGCTGAGCGGTATCTCAAGGATCGGATTGCATTGGATCCCCACGATTCCGAAAGTTTGACCACATTGGCTGCGCTCTACAATCACCGGGCCGATGGGTATCACCGCAGAGCGGAAAATCTGTGCAAGCGTACGTTGGAGGTTGCCCCCACCGAGAAAGCCGGGCACTCCCTGCTTTCCTATGCAGCAAACGGTGCTTGCTTTGACTGGTGCAGCTGCAATCACCGGGAGCTGATCGACTACTATTATGCTTTTGTGGAAAAGAACGCTGATTTCCGCCCCGGTTACAGGTGGCTGCTGGACAATCTGATCGCTGATCTGCGTTTGGAGGAAGCGCTGGATATCACGCAGCGCATCGACCGCATCAAGCACGATTATTACCCCGTGATGATGGAAGGCTATGTACGCAGTCTGCTGGGTGAGCATGATGCTGCAGAAGCGATGTTTGCAAAGGCACTGGAGGAAGAACCGGAGAACCTTTACGCCTGGAGTCTTCTGGGTGATATTCGTGTCAAGCAGCGCCGCTACGACGATGCTGTGGCGTGCTACGAAAGATCTGCCGAGATTGACCCCAACCCCGGTTTTACAGACAACTATCTTTCCATTGCATACATTCGTGAGATGCAGGGCAAATGGAACGATGCCGCAGACGCCTATGAAAAGGTGCTGGCGGTCTACCGCGAGAACAAGAAACTGGAAGACGGCTATGCCGTGGATCAGCTTGAGCAATCTATTCTGCGCTGCCGTGCCAAGGCGTAACAAACGCCATGTCAACAGGGAGTAGGGGAAACAATCGTTTAAGACCTGTCATATGTCCCCTCTGTATACTCAAGCATCCCAAAAGCAGTGCATCCAAACGAAAAGCAAACCCGATATACCCGAGGGGGTATACATTTCGTTTCCAAGTTGGTCACTGTTTTCAGCAGAACGAACACAACAGCGTATTCATCCTCTTGTATACGCTGTAAGGAGGCGCAGCAATGAACCTGAAGACCCTTACCCGCATACTGCAAAACCATCTGCCCCTGCTCGCCTGTCCCAGATGCGGCGAACCTTTCACCCTTGCCGGCAGCAGTGTGAAGTGCAGCAACGGCCACTGCTACGATCTGGCAGCCAAGGGCTATGTGAATTTAGCCCCGCAGCATGACCAGAGCCGGGAGAAGTACGATGCCGCCCTGTTTGAAAGCCGCAGCATTGTGCTGGAAAGCGGTTTCTATGCCCCGGTGCTGGATACGGTAGCCGGGATGCTTGCCGAACGCTTTGGAGACCGTCCTTTTGCGCTGGCGGATGCAGGCTGCGGCGAGGGCTACTATGCCCGCAGTCTTGCGGTGCGTTTTCCCGCCGCTTCTGTGATCGGGCTGGATCTGAGCCGGGACGGCATTCTGGCGGCAGCACGCAAACCGGGCGATGTATTGTGGCTGGTCGCCGATCTGAAGCAGCCACCCCTTGCCCCCGAAAAGCTGGATGTGGTGCTGGATGTACTCACCCCTGCCAGCTATGATGCCTTTCAGCGGATACTGAAGGCAGATGGAGAACTGATCAAGGTGATTCCGGATGCGGACTATCTGAAAGAGATCCGTCAGGCCTTCCAGCCTCATCTGCGGCAGGAGGGCTACAGCAACAGTCAGGTGCTGGAGCATCTGAGCCGCCATGCCGCCATTCTGGATCAGCAGGAGGTGCGCCAAACGCTGCCTTTGAACGCCGAGCAATCCCGTGCATTCCTGCAGATGACCCCCATGGGCTTTTCCGTACCGGACGAAGTGCGGCAGGCAGCAGAACTTGAACAGATCACCCTGCATCTGCAGGTGATCCGCTGCAGGCTGAACGGCGCAGAAGCATGATCGGGTTTTACAGCAAAGCAATCAAAAACGGCTCCCCGTTGCACAGCGCAGGCTGCACAACGGGGAGCTTTTGTTACGTTACAACGAAGGAAAAAAATCAGCCTTCCTGCTTTTCTTCAAACACGCCGGCGGTATCTTCCAGCGCCTGACGATGCTTATCCAGCATCTCCAGGAAGCTCTGACGGTATGCGTTGGCGGAATTCTTCAGATCGTTCAGGCTCTGGCGGATAGTCTCCTGCTCTTCCATAGCATCATCCAGAATGCGGGATGCCTTTTCTTCCGCTTCCTTCACAATGCTGTCAGCCTTTTCTTCGGCTTCCTTCACGGTATCATCAGCCACCATTCCGGCGCGGCGGAACATGCTTTCCAGACGGGAGCCAAGATTGGGCATCTCCGGTTCTGCAGCGGACTGCTGCGCCTTCTCGGCAGCAGAAGCCGATTCCTCACGGGCCTGGGTAAGGGCAGCCTCGGCGTTGCCAAGCTCGCTCTGCAGATCTGCGATCTTCTGCTGCAGATCGGTCAGTTCGTCGCAAATCTCATCCAGAAACTGGTCTACCTCGTCACGGTCGTATCCACCGTCTTTGAGACTAAACTCTTTATCCAGAATATCATCGATCGTCAAAGCCATGTTCATTCTCCTTTCGGTTTCCAGATGTTTATTTACGCTCGCCGAAGCGGAGCATAGTGAGCGGATACCGCCCTTTTCGGGTCGGCTGTCCGATCTCGCACAACTGTAATCTTCCCAATCCTCTTACGGATACTGCATCGCCTTCGCCCACATGGGCATCGGTTCGGAGACAGGGAATATGCCGCAGCTTTACGTGTCCGGCATTGATCAGGTCTGCCGCTTTGCTGCGGGAGATGGAAAAGCCGCTGGCTACCACAGCATCCAGTCTGGGGGATGAAACGGTATCCCGTACAGGCTTTCCTTCGGGCGGCGTGGGCGTTGGCAGTTCGTCCAGCAGCGTTACCTGCAGATGAATACGCCCCGCTCCCGTAAGTACAGAGGCAATATGCTGCGCCATAGCGGTTTCGGCGAACAGATAAGCCTTGTCCGCTTCCACCACGATATCGCCTACCAAGCCACGACGGATCCCAAGCCCCATGACACTTCCGAGCAGTTCCCGGTGGGTTGGCGCATTCTGATGAGGCCAGGAAAGCATCAGCGCGCTGATGGGATATTCCTCCGACCAACCGTCGGCAGGCACAAAACAAGCCATCTGCCGTTCCGCATCCCCGTAGCCGCCAAAAAGCTCTGCCGAAACACCGGCTTCTCTTGCAGCAACTGCCGCAAGGGGAGCCTGCGCCGGAGTCAGAAACTCGGAAAACACAGATCCGCCGATCCGGTCAGCACGCTGTGCCAGCTCTGTCAGCCGCCGGCGGAGCAGAGCTTCTTCTTCAGTACCTGGCATTGCGTTTCCTCCGGGCTGTTACTGTGCGCCGTAACGCTTGCCATGCATTGCGTTCTGAATATGGCTCATGCTGCCCGTCATAGCGGTGCCGAAGCTGACCGGCATGGCCTGAGCGCCCTGCGACTGGAAGCGATGGGTGGGAGAACCGGAAGAAAAGCCGCCGTTGCGAACATTCTCCACCGGGAGTTCGGGCATCGTCTGCTGAACTGCATAGCTGGGCGTCCGGGGTTCGTAAGACTGCCGGGCAAAGCTGCGCACCTCAGGCGCTCTTGCGATCTCCTTGCTGGCTTCATCCAGCACCAGCTGGACGGAAGGCGAAGAGATCAGGTACACACCGCAGGGAGAAATACGCCTGATCTGGCAACCAAGCGCATAGGAGGCGCCGCTGAGTACATCCACGCAGCGCAGACGCTCGCTGGGATCTTCGATCGCTTCCATATTCAGAAAAACAGAGGCATTGTTTCGGATATAGTCGATCACTTTTCGGCACTGCCCGCGGTCGGTCAGCTGCACGATGTATTCCATGTGGGCATACACATTACCGTCAGCGCCGGTCTGCATACCGGGCATAGTGACCACATTACTGGGCAGGGTGTACTGACCCTGTTGCTGCTGTTCGTACTGCTGCTGTTGAGCATACTGCTGTTGCTGCTCGTACTGCTGCTGTTGAGCGTACTGCTGTTGCTGCTCGTACTGCTGCTGTTGGACATACTGCTGTTGCTGGGCATACTGCTGCTGTTGCTGGGCATACTGCTGTTGCTGCTGCTCGTACTGCTGCTGGGCAGCCCTTTGCCTGGCTTCCTCTTCAATATCGGCACGGCTGCGGTAAGGCGTACGTCCGCCATACTTATCTTCGCCATGACCAAAAGGATCCACCATATCCTGACGGACTCCCTCGCCGGTTTCGGCCGCCTCGGGCTGCCCCTGCAGAACTACGCCGACATTCTCTTCTTCTCTGGGAGCAACGCCGCGCACAAAACGATCGCTCTGATCAGCCACCCAACGGCCGATTTTCTTGAACATGCTCAATACCCCAACCTCCCAAACTGATCGGTCATCTGCCAGACGGCTGATACAAAGCCGTACCGATCCTTACCATAGTTGCGCCCTCCCGGGCGGCAACGGCATAATCGCCGGACATACCCATGGACAATTCACGCATATCCACACCCTGCACAGCCTCCTGGCGCAGGCGTTCAAACAGGCATCGCATCCCCCGGAAGAGAGATGTCAGCTCCTGCTCGGTAGCCATTGCGGGCATAATGCTCATAAGGCCCTGAATGTGGATGTTGGAAAAATCCTTCATTTGCCGAAGAAACGGAAGCACTTCCTCCGGTGGCATGCCGCCCTTCTGCTCTTCGCCGGAAATATTCACCTGCACAAGGGCAGGGATTACCCGGCCGCATTCTGCCGCACGCCTCTGCACCTCCTGCGCAAGGGCAAGGCGGTCCAAAGTATGCAGCATATATACAGAATCTATTATATATTTAACTTTGTTCGTTTGCAACCTTCCGATCCAATGAAGGCGGAAATCTGGCTCGATCTGCGGCATTTTCGGCATTGCCACCTGCGCACGGTTTTCGCCGATATCAAGGATCTGCAAGGGTTTCAGAAGATTGATCACATCCGGCGCAACGGTCTTGGTCACAGCGATCAAACGTGCGGGCGGAGAATTTTCGAAGCGATTTTTAGCCAAATTATCCAATATATGCCGTACGTTCCCAGCAAGGCATTCTGCGCTTACCTGCTGTGTTGTCAGCAGCGGAACTGCAGGATTCATCGCCTTTTCCTCCTCTTTGGGCATTTCAGGCATCAGTGAAAGAGCTGTACTTCCGTACCTTCGCCCAGCACATCGGTCTGAATAGCCTGAATGTATACCTTGTCTTCTCTTTGCTCCAGAACCGTAACCGGAACAAACTGGCGCACATTGTCTTTCGTGATTACCACACCGGTGGCATCGTTCTGGGTGTAGATCGCCTCCGGGGGCACCGTCATGCACAGTGCGGAATCGCCGAGGGTGGCTTCGCAGGTACGCATATAGAGTACGTTCGTCACCTCATCCACAACCGCAAGGCGAATAAGCAGTTCGCCGCCGGAGCGGGCATAGGAAAGCACCTTTGCCATTACCTTGGTATCGGTAAACTGCTCCAGCGTAAGCTCGTAGACACCGTCTTTGGTGGGATTCCAGTTCTTTTCGTTTACCAGAAGAAGGACTGCATAATTATCCTTGCGCACCAGACGATACAAGTCGATTCTTCCGCGCTCGGCCGCGCTGGTCTGCGGCTTTTCACCGTTGATCATGCTGCGTACCTGCGACGGCGTATAGGATTCGTACAATTCGGGCGAAAGCGCATGCTCAAAGCCGTCCGTGTAAAAACTGACGATGCTTTCCTGTGCAGCCAGCTTGGGCTTGATCCAGCTTTCGATACGCTGCTTCTGGGTGTTCTCGTCATCGTACAGACGGTTCAGGCGGGTATCGGTGGAATACTTTGTGCGGAAATAATTCTGCCGTTCATCCATGGCTTTGGCAAGCAGCTTTTCCTGATTGACAAGATTACCCCGTGCGCCCTGCACCAGGCTGCGCACCTCCAAACCGCGATCCAGCACCTCGCTCTCCAGCATGTCCATACGCTGGTCGTACGCTGTTTCTGCACTGAGCAGGGTCTGCTGATAATCATTGATCTGGTCGCGGTAATCCTGCAATTCTCCCATTTCGCTGGTGGAGTAGCCGGTGGAATACACATAGCACAACGGGTCGCCGCGCAGTACATAGCTGCCTTCTTCGGCTGCATAATCAATGTTCTGCACGCCCTCTTCGTCGTAAGCGGTCTCGTTGCGGACAATCAGCGCATCGCCATGAAAAACATGGCTGAGCGTATCCATCTGGATCCTGGCAGTGCCCGCTTTCTGCTCGCCGCCGCGGAAAAACAGGAAATAAATGCCCGCTGCCAAAAGTGCAAGCACGAGCACCACGGCAAAGATCCTGCCGTAGGCAAGCGGCGGTTTATCGCCCGGCTTCTTAGGAGGCTTGGGCGGCTTGGGAGGCTTGGGAGGCTTGGGCTTTCGCACGGGCTGACCGGCAAACTGCTGCTGTTCTGCCTGTGCCTGCTGATATTGCCATGCCTCATACTGCAATTGCTGCATCCGTTCCGCCGTCATTGCCTGCTGTGCGCCGGGCGGCGGCCATTGCTGAGGCGCGACCGGCATCTGTGCGGGCTGCTGCATCCCAAAAGGCGTATTCGGCGCAGCATAGTTGTTCAGCGGCTGCTGCGGGAAAGGGCAACCGCCCTGCATGGGAATATCCTGCTGCATAAAGGGTGTGCCGCCCTGCACGGGCATTCCCTGCTGCATAAAGGGCGTGCCGCCCTGCATGGGCATTCCCTGCTGCATAAAGGGTGTGCCGCCCTGCATGGGCTGATTGCCGTAAGGAGGCACCGCGTTCTGCTGCCATTGCTGATTCATATTCTGAAACGGATCCTGCTGCAAAACGATTGCCTCCTTTCTTGGTAATGATTACATATCTGTTGTTGCCAGAGCATTCAGGCGCCCCAGAATGCGCCTTTCCAGACGGCTTACCTGCATCTGGGAAACGCCCAGATGCTTTGCCGCATCCCGCTGCCCTAAATTCTTGAAATAGCGAAGCTCCAGCAGTTCCCGCTCCTGCGGGTTCAGTTTATCCAAAAGCCATTTGAGCAAATCGGAACGTTCCATTCTCTCAAAGCGGCTATCCTCCCGTCCAAGGAAGGATTCCAATGTGCTTTCGCCGTCCTCGCCGACAGCGCTGTCCAGCGATACGGCATTCTGCTGCTGCGCGGCATCCAGAAGTACCAGCAGTTCATCCGGCGATATCTGCATATATTCTGCCAGCTGGTACGCCGTTGGCGATGCACCGTATTCACGCTCGTACGCTTCCTGCGCCTTGGTAAGCCGATACAGCTGTTGGCGCACGTCCCGGGGTAGGCGCATTCCGTCGCCCCTGTCGCGCAAATGATTCCGCAGCGCTCCGGTAATCGTAGGCACTGCGTACGTAGAAAAGCGATAGCCCATAGAAGGGTCGAAACGTTCCAGCGCACTCAGCAGCGCCATGGCTGCCACCTGCTCCAGATCGTCCCGCTCGACACCCCTGCCCACAAACTTGGAGGCTACCGCGCGGGAAAGGGGCAGATAGCTTTCCAGAAGCGTATCCCGAAGATCGGGATCCCGGCTTGCCGCATACGCCTCATGCAGACGGGCAATACGTTCTTCACTCATTGTCCCCATCACCGCCTGCCGGCATGGAGCAGATGATTTGAACAATGCCCAGCTCATCCTCCATCAATTCGACCTGAGGCATCATCGTGGAAAGGATCCCATAGGCAATATCCCTGTCTACAGGCTGCCCCGGGGTGTCGCTTGTGCCGTGGGCCGTAAAGATCAACTTCAGCCGCCCGTCGGCATGCACGGCTTCCCCTTCCAGTCTTTCCGGCATACGTACACGCCCCAGCAAGCAATCGCAGCATTCGTTGGTCGCCGTGCGCAGATCGCCGATCAGCGCAACATCCAAACCGCTCAGCATGCCAACGCCGCTCACTGCCATGCGCATTGTAAGTACATTCTCCGCCGTTGCGGGAATTGTTAAGTGCATTTCGTGCCGTGCCATGCCCTCGCCTCCGGATCTCCCCAGTATTAGGGATTATAATTGTAACACATTTGTAATTATCTTGGCAAGTATTTGATGAATCTTTTTAAAAAGCTATGTAAATTCTTGTTTCCGCACGAGCCACTCAGTAACATTCTCCTGTACAGACCGCAACAGGCAACAATGGTGCGCAGCACCGCTTTCGCGAAACAAGAAGCAGCAGGTCACACAGACCTGCTGCAAAAGAATGGAATGAATGGTAAAGCCGGAACAGAAAGGATCAGTCCTGCACGAACTCGTCGTAAATGGCACGGATGGCGCGCCGGAAGTCTTCCTCGTCCACACCGATCAGGATGCTCAGCTCGCTGCTGCCCTGATCGATCATGCGAACGTTGACGCCTTCGCGGCTGAGGGCGGTGAACAGCTTGGCAGCAGTACCGGGATTCTGCACCATGCCGCGGCCTACCGTGGCAATGATCGCCATATCATCGTGGATGGTAAGGGAATCGGGGGCAGTCAGATCCATGATGCGCTTGACCACCTTGGCCTTGACAGGCTCCAGCTCGGCAGCGGAGACCACAACGCACATGGTATCGATACCGGTGGGCATATGCTCGAAGGAAATGCCGTTTTCTTCGATGGCCTGCAGCACACGGCGGCCGAAGCCGATCTCACTGTTCATCATCGCCTTTTCCACCGACAATACGCTGAAGCCGGTGCGACCTGCGATACCGGTGATCACGTAGGGGTTTTCTTCTTCCACTACGCCATGCATGATCATGGTGCCGCGGGCTTCGGGCTCGTTGGTGTTGCGGATATTGGTGGGGATGCCTGCGCGGTGCACGGGGAAAACGCTGTCTTCATGCAGCACGCCTGCACCCATGTAGGACAGCTCGCGCAGCTCGCTGTAGGTAATGTTGTCGATGGGGCGGGCTTCCGGCACGATGCGGGGGTCGGTCATCAGGAAGCCGTTTACATCGGTCCAGTTCTCGTACAGCTCGGCAGAGGCGGCACGGGCCACGATGGCGCCGGTAATGTCGCTGCCGCCGCGGGAGAAGGTTTTGATCTCGCCGCCGGTGATGCTGCCGTAGAAGCCGGGGATAACAGCACGATCCACATGCTTGAGGGTGGAAGACATCACCGTGTGGGTAAGCTCGCTGTCGAAGGTGCCGTCTTCGGAGAAGAACACCAGATCCTTGGGGTCAAGGAAAGTATAGCCCAGATAGTCTGCCAGAAGCAGACCGTTCAGGTATTCGCCGCGGCTGGCGATATAGTCTTCGGTAACGCCGAGAGCGATCTCGTTCTCCAGGGCATCCAGATGCTTGGTGATATCGATGCCCAGAGACAGCTCCTGCGCGATCTCCACATAACGGTCGCGGATGATCTGATAAACAGCGCGGAAATCCTCGCCGCTTTTGGAGGCGCGGTAGGTACGGTAGAGCAGGTCGGTTACCTTATCGTCCTTGTCGAACCTGCGACCGGGCGCACTGGGGATTACATAGCAGCGACGTTCGTCCATTTCGACAATGGAGCGAACCTTCCGAAACTGGCCGGCATCTGCAAGAGAGCTGCCGCCAAACTTAGTAACGATCTTTCCCATTCGTCTTATCCCTCCAGACGGTTTGAGAGGACTGTCTGACCCCTCACAAATTCTTATTCTATCGTATGGATGGCGGTAAAGTCAACCCCGAGACGACAGAAGAGTGCAAAAACCAATAAAAAACCACCCTGCCGTACGCAGGGCGGTTGCGGAATGCTGTTGTTTTTGCCCGACCGCCCTGCAGGCTCGGGATGCTACAGGATATGCGCAAAGCTGCATCGGGTGTTATTCCTGAGCGGCGAGCCAATCGGCACGGATGATGCTCATCATTCCAAGATCGGTAAAATGCCCATCGTTATAGTAGGCATGCCGCTTGACGCCTTCCAGTACAAAACCGGCTTTCTCGTAGCAGCGGAGTGCGGCGGCGTTGTCCATATGCACCTCCAGCTCGATCCTCTCCAGCCCAAGGGATTGGAAAGCGAAGCGTGCAAGCAGCGACAGTGCTTCGGTGCCATAACCCTTTCCCCTGTCCTCTGCCGAAGCGATGACCATGCCAATCTCGCCCTGCCGTAGCCGCCAGTCCACCCGGAACATATCCAACTGACCGATGTAGCGGCCGTCCTCTGCGGAGGCGATCACATAGTTGAAGGCGTTGTGGCTGCTTTGCAGCATGCGGCTGAGGAATTCCTGGGTATCGACAGTTGTCTGTGGCGCCCAGAAGCGGGTGGACAGATAGCGGGTAACCTCGCTGTTGTTGACCCATGTACGGATCGCCGCACTGTCCTCTGCCTGATACTCTCTGAGCATGACCCTTTCACCGATCAATCTGGGCATGATTATTCTTCGTCCTCTTCGTCTTCTTCCACAAGCTCCAGACCATCCAGCAGCATAGCCTCGCCTGCCGCATCCTCTTCTTCCATAATGGCCATGCACTTTTCGAACACGGCGTTCAGCTCGTCTTCGTCCTCGATGGTGGCGTAGACATCCTCGCCGCTTTCGTCGTCGCGGATGATCTTGAGAATGATGGCTTCGCCCTGCTGGCAGTCGTCCATATCCTCGGTTGCCTCCAACAGCACGTAATAGTTGTCGTTGTGCTGGACGGTCATGAGATGCTCAAAGTTGACGTCGTTGCCGTTTTCGTCCTGCAGTTGAACGATGTTGTTGTTTTCTTCCATAGTCGTATCCTCACTTTTCTTCACTAAGACCGGTATCCGCGCCGGAAGCGATCCATTGCTCCAAAATGACAGCGGCTGCCAGCTTGTCTACATAATTCTTGCGGTTCTCCCGGCGCACATTACCGCCAATGAGCACCTGTTCTGCCGTAACGGTGGTCATCCGTTCATCCTGATAGAGAACATGAAGCCCCGCATCCGCCAGCACCTGTCCAAAGGCCATGGCCTTTTGTGCCTGCGGGCCGCGGGTGCCATCCATATTCAGGGGCAGACCAAGCAGCACAAGATCGGTACCGTACCGCCGGCAGAGCTCCAGCACATAGCGGCTGTCGGGGCCGTAGCCCACGCGCTTGTATACCTCCAGCGGCTGGGCGATGATGCGGCTTTCGTCACTGATGGCGACCCCGATGCGAACATCGCCCACATCAAGCGCAATGATCCGTTTGGAGGGCATCAGGCATCCATTCCCTTCAGATAGCCGCGCACCAGTTCTTCCATGATCTCGTCGCGTTCGACGCGGCAGATCATGCTGCGGGCCTGCATGTAGCTGGTAATGTAGGTAGGATCGCCGGAAATCAGATAGCCGACGATCTGGGTTACCGGATCGTAACCCTTCGCCTGCAGTGCAAGGTATACATGCGCAAGGATGGCGCGTGCATTGTTAGCCCCTTCCATGACAGGGGAAAACTTGGCGGTTCCGCTCATTTCCGTCATCTATATTCTTCCTCCTTGTAGCAAGGTGTACACAACTATTATACACAGTTACCGGCATTTTGGAAAGTGGTTCGAACGAATTGATGATTATTTTACTGTAGCGCTACAATACATCTTGGACAGTAAGACAAAAGAAAAGAAGGATTGGCTCATGTGGTATAGTTGAGTTGCGACACAAAACTGTACGAAAGGAGCCAAACCCTTCATGAAGAGCATAACACAAGACATGAGGTATAAGCAATCCCTAATGGAGTATTCGTTGAAGTATG
>JAFXBE010000106.1 GCA_017516765.1 Clostridia bacterium
CCTCTTGCTATTGAACGGTACATCAACCGAAAGGAAACACAACAGAAATGGTATCGCAGACATATACACTGATGCTGGTCGAAGATGATCAGGCTCTCCGCAGTGGATTGCGTGAGCTGTTTGAACGTGAAGGCTATCGCGTTGTTGCGGCCTCTTGTGTACAAGAAGCCTGCAACCTTTTTGACGCACACATCCACCTGATCGTTCTGGATGTTACGTTGCCCGATGGTAATGGCGTGGCTCTGTGTCAGGAGTGGCGCAATCAGGGCGTCACTACGCCGATCCTTTTCCTTACGGCCAAGGATGAAGAGTTTGATGTCGTGCGCGGCCTGGACGCCGGTGGCAACGATTATGTGACCAAGCCCTTCCGCATGATGGAGCTGCTCAGCCGCATCCGTGCGCTGCTGCGTACCAGCCGCAGTCAGGTTTCCACCACACTTTCCCGCAGCGGAGTCGAAGTGGATCAGGAACACATGCAGGTTCGCAAGAATGGTGAACTGCTGCAGCTGACGCTGACCGAGTATCGTATCCTGCTGGTGCTGATCCAGCGAAACACTATCGTTCCGCGCAATGTCCTGCTGGAAGCACTGTGGGATGTAGACAGCAAGTTCATTGATGATAACACGCTGTCTGTGCATGTGAGCCGCCTGCGTGAAAAGATCGGTGCTGAGCATATCAAGACCATTCGAGGGGTGGGATATCAGTGGGCGGATTGATCGCAGCGGTTGTGATCCTGGCGATTGCGCTGATCGTATTGCTGATCGTGCATCTGCTGCAGCGTCGTCGTATCAAGAGATTGGCAGAGCAGATGGAATCCTTTCTGGTGTCCGGCAGCGATCCACTCAAATTCTCCGTGCAGGAGGATGCTCTGGCTCCCTTGCAGAACGCAGCTGCCGAACTGGAAAACCAGGTGCTATTGGCACGGGATCAGAAGAAGGAAGAACGCCGCGCCACCCGTGATCTGACGGCAGACATTTCCCATCAGCTGAAGACGCCGCTGGCATCCCTGCGCCTGTTCTGCGAGATGGACGAAAGCGCCCATGTCAATGAGCAGCTTACTCAGATCGAGCGCATGGAAAGGCTGATCCAATCCCTGCTGCGGCTGGAGCGGCTGTGTGCAGACGGCTATGAGTTTACGTTTGCCGAACAGGATATGGTGTCGCTTGTGCGGGAGTCCTGGCAGGGACTTGCGTCTGTCTATCCCAACAAGCAACTTAGGATCGAAGGTAACGCCACCATCCGCTGCGACGAGAAGTGGCTGGGAGAAGCGTATCTGAATCTTTTGAAAAACGCTTGCGAACATACGCCGGAGGATGGCGAGATCACCGTGCATTTGGAGCAGAGCGATACAGCGTTTTTCTGCTCTGTTTCTGACAATGGCGGCGGTGTAGACTCGAAGGAGCTGCCGCATCTGTTTGATCGTTTTTATCGCGCTCACAGTCGGGAAACGAAGGGTGCAGGCATCGGCCTTTCTATCGTCAAGGAGATCATTCGCCGCCATCATGGCAGTATCTATGCAGAGAACATCCCTGGTGGACTCAGGATGAATATCACCCTCCCGATTCTACAAATGATCCGCACATAAGGCGCTGAAACAGGCGCCTTTTCCCTTACCTTACGAAATCGTAAGGTAAAAGTCACCTGAACGTAAGGTTGGCCTGTTACGATAGACGTGCAAGGAGGTATTTGCACTATGGAAATCATTCGCTCTGAATCTCTCAGCAAAGTCTACCGTACAGGCGAAAACAAGGTTTACGCCCTGAATAACGTGTCCCTGTCCATTGAGCAGGGCAGCTTTACCGCCATCACCGGCCCCAGCGGCAGCGGAAAATCGACGCTGCTGCATCTGCTTTCCGGTCTGGATCATCCCACTGACGGCAAGGTGATCTATCAGGACGCTGATCTGTACAAGTACAAGGATAATCAGCTGGCTGTGCTGCGTCGTCGTCGCTTTGGTTTTGTGTTCCAGAGCTATAATCTGGTGCGCGAGTTGACCGGCTGGGAGAATATTCTGCTGCCTGTAATGCTGGACAACCGCAAGGCAGATGAAGAACACCTGAACCGCATCATTGATCTGCTGGGCATTCGGGATCGACTGTCCCACCTGCCCGGAGCCATGTCCGGTGGTCAGCAGCAGCGCATCAGCATTGCCCGTGCGCTGGCGAATAAGCCCGCGATCCTGTTTGCTGACGAACCTACCGGCAATCTGGACGGCAAGAGCGGACGCGAAGTGCTGACGCTGCTTCGTCAGGTGAACCGCGAGCTGGGCATCACGCTGGTGTTGGTCACCCATGATCTGAACGTGGCAGAACAGGCAGACCGCATCATTCAACTGGAAGACGGCAAGATTGCCCGTGACAGCGGGGTGATGCAGGCATGAAGCGCCTCACCATGAATCAAGTGGCGAAAGCCAATCTGAAGCATAACAAGAAAGCATATTTCAGCCTCGCCATCGGAATTTTCTTGGCGGTCTATTTGGCCTGCACTGCAGTGCTGTGCATCTATGGCACGCTGGAAGCCAACAATGAAAAAGCAGCCCGAAAGGTGGGCTGGGGCGATACGACGCTCCTCGACGAACCGAATGTCACAGATGATCAATTGCGCAGCAGCGGCTATTTCGACCAAATTGGTCGTATCTATGTGACAGCTTCTGTTAATGATAGCGAGGTTTTCATCGGTCGCTATGATGAAACGGCCAATGACCTTATGTATCGCCGCTGTACCGTAGGCCGCTTGCCTGAAAAACCGGGTGAAATTGCCGCTGAACGCAGTGCTTTGGATAAGTTGGAGCTGGAAGATGCCAATGTTGGCGATATCGTCACATTTACCCTCAAAGCTTTTGGCGGTACACCTGAAAAGCGTACCTTCACACTGGTTGGCATTCTGACGGAGCAGACTTCCTATATGGAGCACACCTGGAGTTTTTTCCCAGAGGGAACGGGGGCATTTCCTGCTATTCTAACACATTACGATGAACCTGGCTGTCAGTACGGTACACCCGTTGTTCACAGAATCATGACAAACCGCCCTGGCGTTACGTTGACAGAAATTCAGGCTGATGAAATTCTTTATCAGCTGGGAACGGCTGCTCAGATCAGCCGGGTAAGCGGTAATGTTATGCCCTATGATAATAGGGTGAATGATATCAAAGAACAAATTAATCAGGTTGTTTTGTATCTCATTCTTGGTAGCGCACTACTTTTGTCTACTTGCGTTGCAATCTCTTCTTCGATGGAAAGCATGCTGGCACAAAAGACAGAGGACATTGGCATGCTACGGGCTGTGGGTGCCACAAAGAAACAGATCAAGCGTCTCTTTGGGCGTGATGCCTGGATTCTGACGCTAACTGCGCTACCGGTTGGTGCGATTCTTGGTTGCTTGACGGCATGGATCATATCCTGCCTGATGCCAAACGAACTGATTTTTTTACCAACTCCATGGCTTCTTATTCCAGTTGTCTTGATTTCTTTCCTGTGCGTATTTCTTTCTTCTATGCTGCCGCTGCGTCGGGCGTCCCGTCAACTACCTATGGGCATTCTGCGCGACACAAACACCCTGCGCAAGGCAAAAAAATTCCGCAACCACAAGCAGTTTAAGGCTACACAGCTCATTGCCGCTCGGCAGTTCTATCTTCATCCTATGCGTCAGACTGGCAGTGCTTGTATGATAGCACTGATGCTGTTTGTCGCAATACTGCTGGGCGAAATGCTGATCAGTACTGCTGCCAGCACCATATCCAACCAGGCTGCTTTTACGCTGACATCACGCCAAGATGTTGGATATACACTGGAACCTTTTGTCCATCTCAAAAGCCCGATTAGCGGTCTTACGCAAAATGATTTGAATCAGCTTCGTACATTGCCCACGGTTCGTAGTACAGGAAGCAGGTTAGAAACACAGGCCCTGTTGCTGGTGCCTGAGGAGCTTCCCTCTTATCTAAAAACGCATTATATTGCCATACAGGCTGATGCGCATAACCGCAACATGCCCGTCAATCCAACAGCAGGGGCTATTGATACACGTTATCTTGTGGTGGAAAAAGAGGAGCCTGTGCATACCTTTCCCGAAAGCTTGTCTTATGACAGCGCTATGATAACAGCAAAGCAAATGCATGTGTTGCAGAGCGTATTGGGCGTTCATCAGAACATCATGCCTATCCGTATCATTGTCGCTACACTGGATGAGGTCGATTTTTCAAAAAACATAGTGGATGGCGAAATTGATTTTGATGCACTGGATTCCGGCGAAGAAATTCTGGTCTACGCGCCTAACGTCGTTGCTAAGCCTTCCAACCATGGTATGCTTGAAACAAATCAGTACTTTGATGACGAAATTGATCCGGCAGCATGGGATGTCGTCATCATGAATGATTACTTCTATGTTGGGCAAGAACTGAACATGTATCAATTGTTTGGTGAACAGCCTGATTGGTTTGATACTCGTGATAATGAAGGGCAGTTGCAAAGATTTTATAGTGAAATGGATACCGTAAGCTTTTCTCCCAAAGTAGGCGCTGTGCTGAAAGGTGTTTTCAGGATTGGCAATACGCGGCCATTTGGCATGTATCTGATTACCACTGAAAAAGGAGCCAAAGCGCTGGGCCTCATGGATAATGGAGCGGCAAGTGTCAGCATATACCTGGAAGGTGATCCAGACATCGACACAGAAGAGCTACTGAATGATACCATTAAGCGAATTGGGCTTCGCAGAAACATGACCGTTGTGAATCAGCTGGCGATAAACCGTGAAGATAAAGAATATCAGACAAGAATTCTAATGCTATTTGGCGGCATGGTCATTCTTTTCTTCGCTGTAGCTGTTTCTATGCAGGTGACGAACGCTTCCCGCCGCATCCGCGCAGATGAACGCATGGTGGGTACGCTGCGTGCTGTGGGCGCAGATGAAAACGCCCTGCTCAGCTGCTATCGGCTGCCGATCATCATTTCCTCCCTTTTCGGATTTGTTCTCGCAGCGATCTTCTATCTGCTGATGATGGTTTTCTACCCCATCGCATTCCCGGAATGGCACATCTGGCTGCTTGCGATCGTGCTGATGATGGCTGGGCTGAATGCGTTGTGTTCCATTATCGGTGTGCGTGGTCAACTGCACCGGGTTGTGAACAAGAGCATTATCGAGAATATCAGGGAGCTGTGACAGTATGAAAAGTAAATATTTCATCGCGGTTTTGCTGACCGTCTTGTTACTTGTACCCATTTTCGGTGCGCAGGCAGAAGATGCACCCTTCGCCATCGATCAGGATCGTATTCTGAATGGAATGAATCGCAGCTGGCTGCAGGGTTATGAGCCGTCCGTCTCACAAAACAAATGGACGCTGGTGCTTCCTGTTCTCTCCGATGAGGCGTATGGGTTTATCCAGACTGAACTGATCATGGCAGACGAAACACTCTCTCCCTTCAAGCCTCAGACCATGAGCGTGAAAACGCAGCGCTCTGAAAGCGGTATCTATGCTGTGCGCCTGCCGTTGGAATTGTATGCAGACCGAAACAATGGCGATTACGCCTGCACGATCCGCATCACCGGTAAAACGAAATCCGGCGATGCTCTGAGCATGGAGATGCCTTATACCGTCCGTATCCGGGATGGTCAACCCAGCCGGGAAGTGATGCGTATTCAGATCACGGATGTGATCACTGATCTGAAGGTAGGCGAAGATGGCTCTGTCACAGCGACTTTCACTAATCCTTGCAAAACAGTTACCTTTGAGCAGCCTGTACTGCGGGTCAGCGACAGCAGCAGTGAGATCATTCCACAAGGCGTGGATGTGCTGTATCTGGATGATCTCAACCCCGGTGAAAGTAGAACAGTCACCTTCCCCATGACGGTGAAACCCAGCGCAGCCGTTTCTCATCACATACTGGATTTCAATCTGAACTGGTATTCATTTAGGCAGAACATTACGCAGACAGAGAGCTACACGGTTCCAGTTACTCAAGAAATGCGCCTGGAAAACGGCGGCCTGAAGATGGCAGACAGCGTGATTGCTGGCGATTCTCTCACCATCACCCTGCCGCTGATGAACATGGGCCGTGCTGACCTGATCAATGTTCTGGCTACTGTATCGCTTCCTGGTGTCACAGATAAGCAAAGCGTGTTGGTAGGAACAATCACTCCAGGGGAAACTCGGAATGCGCAAATCACCATCACGCCTGGCAAACATGTGGTTGGAGACTTTATCGGCACCTTGACTGTGGAAGCAACAGATCATGATGGCAATCCCACCTCATTTTCATTACCATTATCACTTTCAGTGGATGCACCTGTCATTGCTGCTGTAACTGACACCACCGTTGCGAAGGAAAAGAAAGCTCCACCATACCTCACATATGGTTTGGCTGGTGGCTGCGGAGTATTGTTGTCGATCTGCATTGTGCAGGGTATCGTACTGCGTAGAAAGATTAGAAAGCTGGAAGAAGATAGGCTTTAATCTTCGCACATCGAGATTAATCTGTAACTGTCATTGCTGTATTTCCTTATTGCACTCACAGAGAGGGATGAAATGTGTTATGTTTCCCGTGGAGGAGAAATTCTGCAACTGCTTGACTGAATATTTGCTCCAAAACCATTTTAATGATAGGCAAGAATTAGCGTCAGCTCTTGGACTCCAACTGACTGAAATGGATGAAATGCATCCTTCCGATCTGGCTGCTCGGATTTTCAAATACTGCGCTGTCAGACAGATTTCCCTGGATAGTGTCATCATGCAGTTGGCAAAATAACCACACACATCAGCAAGCCTCCCGCATTCCAGCAGGAGGCTTGCTTTTCTTATGCTGTTTCCGCTATCGCTACTTATGTTGCGACAGCTTTACTGTCATCAGCATGGTATTGAAATTGTATGATCTGCTTCTTTTTCCGGCGCGCATAATCCAGCGTCTTAACTGCACCGCCAAAGCCGCGTATCACATAAGCCACAACAACATCACTTTCGCATACCATCCATTCATTGCGGCGGGAAATGGCAAAGCGTTTCGGGACAGATTCCAAGGGAGGGTAAACTGTTTCATCATATCCATCGGTAAGCATTGAGCTATTCAGATATGGCAACACCAGAATCAAACGGATATGTGGATGCTGCTTTTTCAGATCTCGAAGAACTTCAGCGCACAAAAAATCAAATCGACCATAACCACCAAGCAGAAATTCCTTTACACCATGACATATCAGCTCCGAGCAAACCTTGCGCAGCCATGCCTCAACACATTTGCTGTCCAGCACTTCCTTGTGACCGCAAAATGTAATCTTCAATTTTCATCACCTCCGCTTTGAATGTAATGCTACCACAAAAACGTGGCATAGTACAGGTACAGGGACTATTTGATCCCTCCGCAATACTAAAATATTAGTACAGCGACAGGGATGGTGATGTGATGAAACTCAATCAGGCAGTCAGCGAACGGCTTACTGAACTCCTGACGGAGAAGAAGATGACGCAGTACCAGCTATTCATGCGCAGTGGCGTACCAAAATCAACGATTGGTAACGTAATCAATTGCGCCTACGATTCTGTGAAACTGCGGGTCATCCATGAAATGTGTCAGGGACTTGGTATTGAAATTGCTGAGTTCTTCGATTCGCCCTTGTTTTCAGAAGGAAACCTTGACCCATGACAGCTCCGACGCAAACACGCGTTGGAGCTTATGTTTTTCATCCGACAATAAAGAAAAGCATCCGACCCCGTGGAGAATAACTCCACAGAGCCGGACGCCGGGGCTTTATGGTTTTCGGCGATGTGCTGTCCCATCCAGAGACGGCTTAATCGTTGATCAGGCTTTCCAGCACCGTCACTTCGTGCTGGAGCATTTCAAGGTAGCTCATGGCTTCCTGCATGTTCTGCAGTTTCATCGGCATGGCGCTCAAAATCATATCAGGCGTCTGTGCTGCCAGCGCACGGATTCCAGCCTGATGCTCGGCCACTTTTGTTTCTTGCTTTCGCACTTTGTCATGCGCAGCTGCCAACCGCTTTTCAATCTTTTCCTTCATG
Organism: Clostridia bacterium; assembly: GCA_017516765.1. Taxonomy (GTDB): domain Bacteria; phylum Bacillota; class Clostridia; order Christensenellales; family Aristaeellaceae; genus Limiplasma. The sequence continues at coordinate 8,003 of JAFXBE010000106.1, forward strand.
CGTCAACCGTTCCTTTCGTCGTGGATTGCTTGCACGACACAGACTACGGTTTATTCTCTCACAATGCAAAGCAGCTATGCAAGCTTATCGCGGTAAGCCCAACTCTTTGCGAAGTATATCATGCATAATCTTTTCCTCGAGCTGGTGCAGGTTATCTCCGGTCAGTTCCTTACCCTGAAGCTGAAGAAGCCTTGCAGCTGCGGTATCAATCAGGAGCATATCCAGAACGCTGCTATCCTTCCGTAGTTCCTGTGTGATGACTCCCATGAGTTCATCATGAGTCCACTTTATAGACGCATCCGTCAGCTGTTTCATCAAATTCTGGCGGTCAATCTCTATTTCAATCATTTTCCAGACCTCCCAGAGGCATTTATACCCGTATGTGTGCAACTTTATTATATCACATTTGCACGTACTTGTGCACATGTACACGGTGACGTTTCTTCAAGAAAATACCCAAACCTCATAAAATATAGATTGCACTATTAGGTTTGAGGTGATGATATGCCTGTCAACAATAAAGCGATTGGCCGCAACATCCGCAATGCGCGAAAAGCTCAGGGGATGACACAGGAAAAGCTGGCAGAGTGCATGGGCGTATCTTCTGCCTACATAGGCAAACTGGAACGTGGTGAAAGAACCGCCAACCTGGACAATCTGTCCGAGCTGGCGAATATCCTGACCGTCCCGATTGAATCTCTTGTTCAGGGCAGCGTTCCAATCAAAAATGATGGGCAACTCCCCAATGATTTTCTGGACGCAGTTCAGGAGATCACAAAGGGCTGCTCAAAACATACTTTGCAGACCATGTTGGATGTTCTGATCGCCATGGCCCGCCATGATAAAGAAAACTAAGCTGCTCCTTGCGAGCGGCTTTTTTCGCGTTAGGGTACGCAAAACTTGACGTATGTTCAGACCCGGCAATTCGATATAGAATATATATGACCCCAAGAGAACGGAGGCTGCACCATGGACAACGAGAAAGAATTAGTCCGCTTCATTCTTCAGTATTTGCTGGATAATCACTTTGAAAGCAAGTCTGATATGGCAAGACAGCTGGATATTCGTCATCGTACCATGCAGCGTGTATTTGAACAGCTGCACAACGACAAAGCGAAGGGAAGCACGATTGTACTTGATCGCGCTCTGTTGTTCTGCGCAAAGCGAAAGATTTCGGTAGATCAGTTGTTCCGGGAGTATCAGGACTTCCATCAGGGAGCCATGCTGGAACCAGCGCCGCATGAGGAAGACGTCGAAACAATGCCGTCTGCCCATGATCTCTGCCTGCCGGATATCGAAAGCCTTTCCGAAGAAGTCAGAGAGTATTACGAGTATTATGCTCCGTATCTCCGTGTTCTTTCCATGTTCATTTGTACACGGTGTCCTCATTGCTGCAATCCCTGGGGCAGCCTTGACTGGATGCATGGAGATTGCACCATGGCCAAGGTATCTCAAAATCTGCTTGATACGGTAAGCGAAAGTAAAACAGAAACCGAGTGACAATTCACCCCTTGCCTGTCGCTTTTGCACAGCACTATGCTGAACCGCTATCATATACGAAACTTGAAAACTGAATACCAGCGAACAGGTACAGACCCCATGTTGAGGGAGCGGCAAATGGAGCGGCGCGATGACGGTATTGCCAGAGCGATCAACGCAATCCATTGACCTTGCTGTGGCAGGCAGGGCGCGACGATCCGGCATGGGATAATGATACTTCCTCACGGCCCCGCGCTGACTGACGGGGAGTTCCTGCGGTATTCGCTTGTCCGGGGGACGGCGGTACATGTGGGACTATGATATGACTGAAGCCGGTTATAGCCTGTGCGCTGTCAGTTCAAAAACGGTACAGCACACGGGGAGTCGCTGCCGCTTGCGAAACGAACCGTTTGCTATTCCGTATCCTTGAGTATTCCGCGTGCTATGTGTACAATCGTATTTGCATAGCACAGCAACCATATGGATCAATCCATAAGAAAGGAGGCAACCGTGAAATCCCTAACTGCTACCTCTCAGGCAGACCCTTCTGTAGCGAAGACGTACCGGGTCGAAGACATCGCCAAGATTCTTGATATTGGCCGTTCTTCTGCCTATAACCTTGTGCGGGAAGGGCATTTCAAAACCGTGCGAATCGGAACGGCGATCCGCATCTCGCGGAAGTCCTTTGACGAGTGGTTGGAAAGTCAAGCAATCTAACCACGCAGGAGGATGAATAAGTATGGCATCTATCGTAAAAAGAGGAACTGGCTACAGCGTCGTATACAGGTACGAGGATGAACTGGGCCAGTCCAAACAGAAATGGAAAAAGTGTTTCACCTACAAAGAAGCTCAAAAGGTGAAAGCCGATATTGAACACGGTTTGACCGCTGGAACCTTCGTGGCTCCTGCCAGTCAGACGGTTCAGGAATTCCTTGAAGATTTCGTCAGTCTGTACGGTGAACAGAAATGGGGCGTGTCCATGTACACGTCCAGCTGCGGACTGATCAACAACTACATCAATCCTATCATCGGCCATCTGAACGTGCAGGACATTACCTCCCGTACTGTCGATAAGTACATTCAGACGCTTCGCAAGACGCCAGCCGTCAGCACCAGAACCCATCGGGCAACAACCAAGTTCCTGACGGATACCAATGTGGAGAAGATCATCAAGCTCCTGCGCTGCGCTTTCAAGCAGGCAGTCCGCTGGGAACTGATCGCCAAGAATCCGTTTGAGAATGCCGTGTTGCCCCGTACACGCTACAAAAAGCGTGACATCTGGGATGCAGACACCATTCGTAAAGCGCTGGACGCCTGCGACAACACCCGGCTTTATCTGGCGATGAACCTCGCATTTGCCTGTTCGCTGCGTATGGGCGAGATCCTGGGCCTTACCTGGGACAATGTTCACATCTCGGATGCAGACATTGCCGCAGATGATGCCTGGATCTATGTCGATAAGGAAGTTGCCCGTGCAACACAGAAGGCAATCGACGCCATTGGCGAAAAGGACATCTACCACATCTTTGAGCCGGTGATGAAAAACACTGCCACCCGCATCGTTCTGAAGCGTCCCAAGACAGAAAGCAGTATCCGAAAGATCTGGCTTCCCAAGACGCTGGCCTATATCCTTCGGAAGTGGCAGCAGTCGCAGGCTGAAATCATTGAGTTCCTGGGGGATGAGTACCAGAATTTCAATCTGGTGATCGCCCAGGACAACGGACGCCCTGTTGATCAGCGGATGATCGAGAAGGATTTCAACCAGCTCAAAACGACGGCAGGACTGCCCAATGTGGTTTTCCACTCGCTGCGTCATTCCAGCACGACCTACAAGCTCAAGCTGAATCACGGCGACCTGAAGGCCACTCAGGGCGACACCGGTCACGCCGAAGTCGATATGATTACGAGAATTTATGCACACATCCTGGATGAGGACAGAAAGATCAATGCACAAAAGTTTGAATCTTCTTTCTACTCCAACCCGGATTTGCGTAATGTGAGAGCGCCGGCAGACCCGCAACCTACCATTGATGTGGCTCTGCTGATCCAGCAGCTGCAAAATTCTCCCGCACTTGCAAACACGCTCGCGGCCCTGTTACCCAGGACCCGCTAACAGCCCTGTTAGCAAATTGTTAGCAAAGCCCAAAAAGGCTTGGAAACGGTTCGTGTCCAGTTAGCAAATTCCCGGCTTTCAGGATGCTGGCGTCCGAGGAAACTCCGACCTCCATGACGGCATGAAAAAATGCCGCAAACCTTTGAGTTTACGGCATTTTGGCACGCCCGGCGGGGGTCGAACCCACGGCCTGTCGCTTAGGAGGCGACCGCTCTATCCTACTGAGCTACGGGCGCAAATACGTTATAACCCTCGTCAGGGGCGGCCGAACACCTTCCGCTTAGGAGGCGGTCGCTCTATCCTGCTGAGCTACGGGCGCATGCTGCTGCGCCGCTTTACAGCGCAGCAGGAGTATTATAACAAGCTTTCACCATCTTGGCAATGCCGAAGAAGCAACTTTTCTGCCGCTTTTACCAGCCCCGGTTGGCCAGCACATAGTTGGAATAATTGTCATCCCCCGTTACTTCCTTGATCACCTTGATGCAATCGGGAATATTCAGCTCGTCCTCGTCGCACAGGTCTACCTCCGCCAGCGCCTGATCCTTCCAGAAGGGGTACAGGTCGATCACGAACGAACCGATGCCGTAGGTAAGGCAGTAGCGGGTCTTGCGGATGGGGCGGCGGGTGGTATCCGCCTCCATGAGCATCTCCAGATACTCCTCCTGGGAAAGGCGGCGTTCAATCTCCACCCGCTCGGTGTCGCTGACACGGCGTTTGATGGTCTGGTAATAGATATAGCTGCCGCCCATGCCCCGTTGGCGAACGCGGATTTCGTCGCCGTTCGTGGAGCGCAGATAGGTCTGGATGATCTCGATCCGGCGGCAGTTGGGCAGCTTTTCCAAGGCATCCACATCCGGGTACTCGATCAGGAAGCGGCGTTCCTCCCGGCAGGGCATGGGTGCACCCAGAAAGGTGGAGATCTCGCTGATCAGCCGGCGCATCTTCTGACTGAAATCGGTGGTGTTGTCGATGATGCGCAGATGGGGATGCCCTGTCCAGGATGCCAGCAGCTTGTCGTCGATGGCTACGGCTTCCTCCACGGTCTCGTACCGCGCCTGATTGTTGGCGGTGGTGTAGAACTGCTCCGCACCCTTGGCGGCAGTGACCAGATGGAAGACCGCATCGTAATCGTCGCGCAGGCGTACCTCATCCAGCCCGAGAAAAGACAGCACCTGGGCAAACTCCTCGTCGTTCATGTAGGCTTTGTTGTCCATGGCGCCCCGGTCGCATACGATCAGGATCTTTTCCCCCGGCATGGTGGAGGCGGCACGGTGGAAGAGCCGCTCTTTGGTCAGCTGCAGCTCCATCTGGCATTTCTGGTAATCCACATTGGTGCCGCAGGTCCAGGGGCATACGCCGCCGGAGATGAATTCGGTGGCGGTCTCTGGCACGAAAAGCACGGTATATCCCTTCTGGGTAAAGGCGTTCTGGATCCAGCTCATGGCGGTGGATTTACCCGCGCAGGGACCGCCGGTTACAACGATCTTGGTGATCTGCATATGTATCTTCCGCTCCTTGCATGCAGCCAAAGGCCGCAAATGGATTGCTTCCAGCCAAAGTATACCAGAGTTTGCCGCCCGGCGCAATCGTTCCGGGTACGGTTACAGCCCTTGCTGACAAACCACCCGGAAACGGGCTGCAGGGCATGGAAAAAGCCTCCCGGATCGTGAGAGGGATAGACGGTGCGGCAAGTGCAGCGAAGCCCAACAACCGCCCTTCCCGAGGCAAAAAAGCGTATCCGGCAAGCCCGGAAGCGTGTATACGGGCAACACAGCGCCGGCAGGCAGAGCGGGTATATTGCAGAGAGCAGAATTGCGCGGCTGCACGGCATTCTCCCGATTGCATTGCACACGAAAAAGGATTATCATAGTAACAACGAAAAAACAAACAGGGAGGGGTTCCCCCATGGCAGAACCTTTGTACAAACAGAACATCTGGAACCGGGACGAGGATCAGTCCATCCTGGAGATCTACGACGTGGAGACCGGCAGCCGCACCGTGGTGGCGGAGATCGACACCTGCATCGAAGCCCCCAACTGGACGCCCGACGGCAAGGCCCTGATCTACAACAGCAACGGCTGCATGTTCCGCATCGATCTGGAAACCAAAGAGATCCGGCAGATCGATACCGGCTACGCCATCGACTGCAACAACGACCACGTGCTGTCCTTCGATGGCAAGCAGCTGGCGGTGAGCCACGCCACCAAGGAAGACGGCAAGAGCCGTATCTACACCCTGCCCGTGGAGGGCGGCACCCCCAGGCTGATCACTCCGCTGGCCCCCAGCTATCTGCACGGCTGGAGCCCGGACGGCAAGACCCTGTGCTACTGTGCCGAGCGCAACGGCGAATATGACATCTACACCATTCCCGCCGAGGGCGGTGTGGAGACCCGCCTGACCGATGCCCCGGGGCTGGACGACGGCGCAGAGTACGATTCTCAGGGCGAATACATCTGGTTCAACTCCGTGCGCTCCGGGCTGATGCAGGCATGGCGCATGAAGGCCGACGGCAGTGAGCAGACCCAGATGACCTTTGACGAAAACTGGAACACCTGGTTCCCCCACATCTCCCCCGACCGGAAGCTGGTGACCATGGTCTGCTACAAAAAGGGCGATGTGCAGCCCGGCGAACATGTGCCCCACAAATTCGTGGAGCTGCGCATGATGAACGCCGACGGCAGCAATGTGCAGACGCTGGTGAAGCTCTTTGGCGGGCAGGGCACCATCAATGTAAACAGCTGGTCGCCCGACAGCAAAAAGTTCGCGTTCGTCACCTACCGCATCCGCGGCTTTGGCGTGCCGGAGGAGGAATAAACCTATGGAACATCCCGTCAATAAACAGGGTTTCTGCCAGATCTGCATCGTGGTAAAGGATATCGAGCTGGCAGCCCGGAAGTGGGCAGAGCTGCTGGGCATCGAGGTGCCCACGATCCGCATCAACCATCTGGAGGGCAACGAGCATTACACCTACCGCGGGCAGCCCGTATCCTGCGACCTGAAGGTGTGCGACATTCCCATGAACGGGTTTGTGATCGAGCTGCACCAGCCCATCGGCGGTCCTTCCTCCTTTCAGGAGTTTATGGAGAAGCACGGCAACGGCGTACACCACATCGGATTTGAGGTGGGCGATGCCCGGGATGATGTGATCGCCGATCTGGACAAGGCAGGCTACGATGCGAACCGCACGCTGGGCATCTACCCCGGCAGCAGCTGGACCATCGTGGACAGCGAGGACACGCTGGGCGTGAATCTGAACATCAAGCCGGTGCGGTAAGCACACACCGGCAGTCCTTTTCTCCCCGTACCCGGCAGCGGTGCGGGGAGACTTTTTGTCTTCTGCGGGGGACAACTATATTAATGAAGGAAACCCTTTTCTTTTTCGCGAAAAAATGGTATAATAGTATGTGTGGAAACATGGCTTAAATACTCACTTTTTCGTCCTTTTCCGCCATCAAAAATCCCGTGGAAAACACGGTGCCAAGGGAGTGTAATTCTTCGTGAGTGAAATGACCCCCGATATGACCCCCGTCAACGAAAGCGAGATCCTCGAAGCAACCGCCGCTTCCGCTACCCATGTGGAGCAGAATGCCTACGACGAGTCCCAGATCCAGGTGCTGGAGGGGCTTGAGGCCGTGCGCAAACGCCCCGGTATGTACATCGGCTCCACCGACTTCCGCGGTCTGCACCATTGCGTGTACGAGATCGTGGACAACGCCGTGGATGAAGCGCTGGCAGGCTACTGCACCGACATCAACGTTACCCTGCACAAGGACGGCTCCTGCGAAGTGGAGGACAACGGCCGCGGCTTCCCGGTGGGCATTCATCCCAAGCTGGGCCGCCCCGCTGTGGAGGTCTGCCTTACCGTGCTGCACGCAGGCGGCAAGTTCGGCGGCGACGGCTACAAGGTATCCGGCGGTCTGCACGGCGTAGGCGCCAGCGTCGTTAACGCCCTCAGCCGCCACCTGATGGTAACCGTCTACCAGGACGGCAAGATCTACCAGCAGGAGTATAATCGGGGCAAGATCTGCTACGACCTGAAGGTGGTCGGCGAGACCGACCGCACCGGCACCACCGTGCAGTTCTGGCCCGATGCCCGCTGCGAAGAAAACCCCGACGGCGTTTTCGAGACCGGCGATTTCCAGTTCAACATCCTCAAGGTACGCCTTCGTGAGATGGCATTCCTGAACAAGGGCATCCGCATCACCCTGACCGACAAGCGGACAGACCCCGAAGAGCAGCGCGTCTACCACTACGAAGGCGGCATTATCGAGTTCGTCAAGTACCTCAACAAGAACAAGGAAGTGCTCTTCGAGGAGCCCATCTACATGGAGGGCGTGGTGGACGGCGCCAGCGTGGAGGTGGCTCTCCAGTATAACGACAGCTATCAGGAGAACATCTACACCTTCGCCAACAACATCCACACCCCCGAGGGTGGCACTCACCTGACCGGCTTCTCCTCCGCCCTGACCCGCGCCATCAACGAGTACGGCCGTCAGTTCAAGATCCTCAAGGAGAACGACTCCAACCTGAAGAGCGAGGACGTGCGCGAGAGCATCGCCGCCATCGTGAGCGTGAAGCTGAAGGAGCCCCAGTTTGAGGGACAGACCAAGTCGAAGCTGGGCAACAGCGAGGTGCGCGGCATCGTGGACAAGCTGGTCTACGACCGTCTTTCCACCTTCATGGGCGAAAACCCCGCCGTGGCCCGCGCCATTCTGGAACGCTGCGTGGGCGCAGCCCGTGCCCGCGAAGCCGCCCGCAAAGCCCGCGAGCTGACCCGCCGCAAGAGCGTGCTGGAAAGCGCAAGCCTGCCCGGCAAGCTGGCAGACTGCTCCGAGCGCGACCCCGAAAAGTGCGAGATCTTCCTCGTTGAGGGCGACAGCGCAGGCGGCACCGCCAAGACCGGTCGGGACCGTCACTTCCAGGCCATTCTGCCCCTGCGCGGCAAGATCCTGAACGTGGAAAAGGTGCGCGTAGACCGCGCCCTGTCCAATGCAGAGATCAAGGCCATGATCACCGCCTTCGGCTGCGGCTGGGGCGACGAGTTCGATGCCTCCAAGCTGCGCTACCACCGCATCGTCTGTATGACAGACGCCGACGTGGACGGCGCACACATCCGCATCCTCATGCTCACCTTCTTCTACCGCTACATGCGTCCCCTTATCGAAAAGGGCTATGTATACGCCGCCATGCCGCCTCTTTACAAGGTGACCAAGGGCAAGAAGGAATGGTACGTCTACGACGATAACGAGCTGGAGAAGCTGCTGAACGAGATCGGCCGCGATCCCAAGCCCGACATCCAGCGTTACAAAGGTCTGGGCGAAATGAGCGCCGAGCAGCTCTGGCAGACCACCATGAACCCCGAGACCCGCTCCATGATGCAGGTGACCGTGGAGGATGCCATGGCCGCCGACGAGATCATGAGTCTGCTGATGGGCGAAAAGGTAGAGCCCCGCAGAGAATTTATCGAAGCCAACGCAACGCTGGTGAAGGATCTGGATATTTGATCCAGAGGGGATGCGATATGAAAAAGCTTCTTTCCCTGCTGCTGGGGCTGTGCCTGCTGTTATGCAGCGCAGCCCTTGCGGAGGAACTTCCCCAAGAGGACTATTACGGGCGGTATATGGCTGCCCGGACCGAAGAAGAGCGGCAGACCGTTCTTGCGGAGATGCCCGATACCCGCTACCCCGCCTACGATGCCAAAGTGATGAAGTGGGGCTTTATCGACCGGGTGGGTCGATGGGTGGTGGAGCCGCAATGGAACGACATGGCAGCTTTTGCCAACGGGCGGTATGCATTGGTCAACGAACTGCGTGCCGATGACAGCATTGCAAATTCCATCATAGATGGTAACGGAGAACTGGTTGTCCGACTGCCGGATGGCGAATTTTTTCATGGACTGCGCTATTCCGAAACAAGTGACTTTATCGCCATGGACACTTGGGATATCAATAATACCGAATGGTATTTCGATGCCAACACCGGCAAGTTACTCAACGAAGCGGGTTTTGTGTCCGGCAACGCAGAAGTCGGATATATCGTTGATCGCTATTTCAACGAAGACGTAATGATCGGCTACCTGCTGGACAGTCAGGGAAACCGGTTGGATGAGGGGCTCTGGTTTGATGCATCCATACGGCTCTTTACCCCTGCCGATGATCCCGATGCGCCGTTGATGCATTGTGTCTATTGGAACCGGGCGTTGTGGGAAGAAACCATCGAAAACGACCCCACGGTGCTGGAGCTTTGCGGTGACGATCTCAGCTGGGTGGACACCCGCCCGGAAGGCTATAGCCTGATTGCCAAGGATGGCGCCATCGTATGCACCGCAGAGAGCGAAGACGAATTCCTGCGGCATGAATACAAAGATCCAGAGACTTATGTCGACTGCGCTCGCTGCACCGCAATCTCCGCCAGGCTTGCGTGGAAGGACAACTACCCGGAAGACCCCGATACCATCTTCTACCTGATGGACCAAGCCGGTAACGAGCATTACAGTATATGCATGGAGGAATGGGAGCTGCACCACGGTGCCGACGAGGATTTGCAGCCCAGTGACGATATTTTCCTTGTCTGGAACCGAAATTTCCAATACGGCTACTTAAACGGCAACGGCAGTGTACTTTACCCGCTCCAGTTCGACTACGCCGCACCCTTTACAGATGGTTTAGCAAGTGTCACCTGGTATGATGAGTATGACCTTATCCCTTACTGGAACTGGTCTGAAGAACAGTGGAACCAGTTTTGCGACTGCCTGTATACCGATCCGGTTATCTTCGCCTCCATTCCGCACGAGCATTGTTATATTGATGCCTTCGGTCATGTTGTGTACACCTACGACAATCTGCCACGCCGGATTCTGACACAAGAAGAAGCTGATCAATTGTCACCTATCCATTATTAAAGGAGTGAACCATCCCCATGGCCTCTACCATTCAGGATAGACTCATCCCCATCGACCTTGAACACGAGATGAAGACCTCCTTCATCTCCTACGCCATGGCTGTTATCGTCAGCCGTGCGCTGCCGGATGTACGCGACGGTCTCAAGCCCGTACACCGCCGCATCCTCTATGCCATGAACGAGCTGGGCATGACCCCCGACAAGCCCTTCCGTAAAAGCGCCCGTCTGGTGGGCGACGTGCTGGGTAAGTACCACCCCCACGGCGACAGCAGCGTGTACGATGCCATGGTTCGTCTGGCGCAGGATTTCAACATCCGCTACCCGCTGGTGGAAGGGCAGGGCAACTTCGGCTCTGTGGACGGCGACGGCGCAGCCGCCATGCGTTACACCGAAGCCCGTATGGAAAAGCTGACCCTGCACCTCTTGGGCGAGATCGACAAGGACACGGTAGACTTCTACCCCAACTTCGACGAGACTTTGCTCCAGCCCGTGGTGCTGCCTTCCCGCTACCCCAACCTGTTGGTAAACGGCTCCAGCGGCATCGCCGTGGGTATGGCTACCAACGTACCGCCCCACAACCTGCGGGAGGTCATCGACGGCTGCATCCACATGATCGATCACCCCGACTGCACCGTGGATGATCTGATGCAGTTCATCAAGGCCCCCGACTTCCCCACCGGCGGCATCATCCTTGGTCACAGCGGCGTGCGCGCTGCCTACCACACCGGCAGAGGCCGCATCGTGGTGCGCGCCCGTACCGAGATCGAGGCCATGGCAAACAACCGCAACCGCATCGTGGTCACCGAGATCCCCTACATGGTCAACAAGGCGCGTCTGGTGGAAAAGATCGCCGAGCTGGTACACGAGAAGCGGCTGGAAGGTATCAGTGATATCCGCGACGAGAGCGACCGCAAGGGTATGCGTATCGTTATCGAGCTCAAGCGCGATGTGCACCCCACCGTGGTGCTCAACTACCTCTACAAGCACACCTCCATGCAGGAGACCTTCGGCGCAAACATGCTGGCGCTGGTGGACGGCGTACCCAAGGTGCTCAACCTGCGGGAGATCCTCTACCACTACATCCGCCACCAGAAGGAAGTTGTTACCCGCCGTACCCAGTACGACCTTGCCAAGGCAGAGGCACGCGCCCATATCTTGGAAGGTCTTATCAAGGCGCTGGATCACATCGACGAGATCGTTCAGATCATCAAGACCAGCGCAGATACCCCCGCTGCCCGCGAGCGCCTGATGGAAACCTTCGGCTTCAGCGACAAGCAGGCCCAGGCCATTCTGGATATGCGCCTTGCCCGCCTGACCGGTCTGGAGCGGGACAAGCTGCTGGCAGAATACGACGAGCTGATGAAGACCATCGCCTACCTGCGCAGCCTGCTGGCAGACGAAGTCCTGCTGATGGGCGTGATCAAGGACGAGATGGCCGCCATCCGCGACAAGTTCAGTGACGACCGCCGCACCGAGCTGACCCATATGGAAGGCGAGATCGATATCGAAGACCTGATTCAGTCCGACGATATGGTGGTCACCATGAGCCACATGGGCTATGTGAAGCGTCTGCCCAAGAGCACCTACCGCGCCCAGCACCGCGGCGGCAAGGGCGTAACCGGCATGTCCACCCGGGACGAGGACTTTGTGGAGCGCATGATCGTGGTCAACACCCACGACGAGATCATGTTCTTCACCAACCGGGGCCGGGTCTACAACCTGAAGTGCTACCAGATCCCCGAGGCGGGACGCACCGCCCGCGGCATGGCTATCGTCAACCTGCTGCAGGTGGCCGGCGATGAGAAGATCACCGCCATGATCCCTGTGCCCAAGGGCATGCAGGAGCACTATCTGGTGATGATGACCAAGAACGGCATGATCAAGCGCACCCCCTACAGCGAGTTCGCCAACCTGCGCAAGGCGGGTCTGATCGCCATCACCCTGAAGGAGGATGACGAGCTGTGCGCCGTTAACCTGACCGACGGCAACATGAGCATGATCATCGCCAGCCGTCTGGGACGCGCGCTGCGCTTCCACGAGAGCAGCATCCGCGTGATCGGGCGCACCGGTATGGGCGTACACGCCATGCGCCTGAAGGAAGGCGACGAGCTGATGGATATGTCCATGCTGCTGGAAGGCCAGAAGGTGCTGGCCATTACCACCGGCGGCTACGGCAAGCGCACCGATCCCGACCAGTACCGCGAGCAGGGACGAAACGGCATGGGTATCCGCGCCATGAACCTGACCGACAAGACCGGCGAGATCGCCGCCCATCTGGCTGTAAACGACGATGAGGACATCCTGCTGATCACCGACGACGGTACGGTGATCCGTATGGCCGTTGCCGACATCCGTGAGAGCGGACGAAACACCCAGGGCGTACGCCTGATGCGCCTTGCCGAGGGTGCAAAGATCGTATCCGTCGCCCGTGCGGAGCAGGAGCCGGAGGAAGAAGAGACCGTGCTGCCTGTGGAGCTGATCGACGGGGAGGAAGCCACCGGCAGCGATCTGGATTACGATACCGGCAGCGAAGCCCTTGCTGGCGACGCTGAAGAACCCGACGGAGAGGACAGCGATATTTGATCCGGAGCGGATAAAGGTTCATTAAAGGAAAAGTGCGGGGTGCAGGGGGATCATCTCCGCAACCTCAGTCGGCGTGCATCCCACTGACCGTGGTCTGCACTTGCTTCGGTTGACGACTGCGGGTCGCTAACGCCTTCGGCGTTGTGCCCACTGGGCACGCGCTTCCCTCCGTCTCCCCTGCCGGTGTGGGCAGAGCCCACAAGCCCTGCGCCGCAGCGTTTTCCTGTAAGCACAGCGAGCACCGGAGGTGCAAGATGTGCGGCTTTGATCGAAAAGCATGGGTTTATCAACAGTTTGAAGGCGGGAAGCTTTGGCTTCCCGCCTTTGTGTTATACAGGCAGCACCCTCACCCGCCTCCGGCGGGAGCTCCCTCCTTCGGAAGGAGCCTTTTGTTGGCTGTCAGCCATCTCCGTCTGCCAGACAAGCAGACCCACAGCCAAGGGGGAAACAGACCATCCGCAACAGCCGTCCACCCCACAAGGCTTTCCCCGCCAAGAGGAAGCCTTCAGCGAAGCATTCGCCCCCATAAGGCTCCTTCCGTCAGGAGGGAGCTGTCAGCGAAGCTGACTGAGGGTGCTTGTGCAACGCCGAAAACCAAGTCCCGATTTGCTGCATCCCCCTCATGCCCCCGTATACACAAACAGGCATCCGGCTTACGCACCGGATGCCTGTATTCATAAACGAACATAAACCTTTTACATTGCCCAGCCCCTGATGAACAAACTCAGGAACATACCGGCGACCCACAGAACAGCGGCCGCCCACTTGATCATGGTGATAACCCCGGCGATATTGGCTGGGATCGCCCGCTTCTTTGCCGGGTAGCCCGCGGCGGCGGTGATCAGCAGCAGATCCTCGGCAAAATCGGCAACAGCGCGCACGATGTTGCTCCACAGCATCACCGCTGCGATCCAGCCGATTTTTGCCACATTGTTGGTTACCGTCGCCATCATGGCGAACATGCCGCAGATCAGCGCCAGATCCACAAACCAGAAGCGCAGCATCAGCCGTTTGCCCTCTTCCCCCACCGCATCCAGCGTGGAAAACAGCTTTCCGGCATCGTAGCGCAGCTGCAGGTCGGGCATGGCAAAGCCTTCGGTAAGCCCGTTCAGCCGGGTGAGCAGACCGTTTTTCTTATTCATCATGCAAAAGAGGCACGCCAGCACGCACAGGGTGCCTGCGATACCCGTGAGCAGCCACATGGTTTCCGGCTTCATGCTTTGCCTCCGTTCTTCAGCCCCAGGCGGGTGCAGGGCACCTTGCCCTTGAGCAGATCGTCGATATGGTGCTTTGCATTGGCGATGATCACCGTGGTGCCGTGCTCGGCTGCCCGCAAGGCATACTCCAGCTTGGCTTTTGCGCCGTTGGCACCGCTGCGGCTTGCGCCGTTGCAATGCTCCATCAGCTCGGCTACCTTGGTGCGCAGCTCCTCAAGGCTGTCCCCCATCACTTCCCGCACCAGCGTGGAGGGATCGTTCTTGTCCAGATAAATGCCCTCGGTGCTGGTGAGCAAAATCAGGGTTTTGGCACCCACCAGCTTGGCGATCACCTCGGCGGTCTCGTCGTTATCCACGCATTCCACCGCCTCCAACCCCTTGGCGCGTACGCTGGCAAGCTCCATCTTGCGCACTTCCTCGTCGCTGACGGGGTCGTTGTAGTTGACGATGGGAATCGCTCCCTGTTCTACCGTGCGCTCCAGCAGATGGCGGATATGCTCCCGCCGCTGGGGATCATTGAAGTGGTTATGCTCCACCAGCACCTGCCGCACGCCGTATTCCGGGCGCACAAAGCTGCGGTAGGTGTTCATCAGAATGGTCTGCCCCTGAGCGGCGTAATCCACCTTATCCTGCTCGGTCATACCGCCCAGTTCGCAGCCGGTACGCTGGATATAGTCCAGCCGCCCGATCTCGGCTGCGCCGCTGGTAACCAGCAGCATGCCCGGGCGCAGGGCATTGCCCAGCCGCTGGAACACGTTATAGTCGATCACGCTGTCTTCCTTCTGGATCAGCGCCATGGAACCGATCTTGATGACCAGATCGATATTGCTCATAGAAAACCTTGCCTTCTTTCCGTTTGCTTACAGCAGGGTAATGCCTGCCTCCCGGCACTTACGCTGGGTATCCGCATCCCAGATGGAGGACTGTACCTCGCCGATGTGAGCCTTGCCCAGCAGCAGCATGCACAGACGGCTCTGACCGATACCGCCGCCGATGGTCAGGGGCAGTTCCCCATCCAGCAGCATGCGGTGATAGGTCAAGCTGCGACGGTGGTCGCAGTTTGCCAGCTTCAGCTGCCGATCCAGCGTCTCGCTGTCCACACGGATGCCCATGGAGCTGATCTCCAGCGCACAATCCAGCGTGGGATAGTAGTACAGCAGATCGCCGTTCAGGCTCCAGTCGTCGTAGTCGGGGGCACGGCCGTCGTGAGACTGCCCGTTGGACAGTTTCTGACCAATGCCCATCAGAAACGTTACGGGATGCTCCTTCACAAACAGATACTCCCGCTCCTTGGCGGTCTTATCCGGATAAAGCTGCAAAAGCTCCTCGGCAGTGATGAAGGTGACCTGATCGGGCAGCTGGGTGCGCAGCTTGGGGTAGCGTCCGTTCACGATCAGGCTGGCATCGCTGATGCACTGCACGATATCCCGCACAGTCGCCTTGAGGAAATGCTCGGTGCGCATCTCCCGGGTAATGACCCGCTCCCAGTCCCACTGATCCACATAGATGGAGTGCAGGTTATCCAGTTCTTCATCCCTGCGGATGGCGTTCATATCGGTATAGATGCCCTTGCCTGGGTGCACATCGTAGCGGTAGAGCGCCATGCGCTTCCACTTGGCCAGCGAATGCACCACCTGCGCCTCCATGCCCGCAGCGGGGATGTCGAAGCTGACGGGGCGTTCCACGCCGTTCAGGTCGTCGTTGAGACCGGTGGCGGGATCTACGAACAGGGGGGCGGAAACGCGCTTCAGGTTCAGCGCCATGGACAGGTGATCCTGAAAGGTGCGCTTGATCAGGCTGATGGCGGCCTGGGTCTCGTACAAGGAGAGCTTGGGTTCGTAATCGGACGGGATGACCGTACGGTTCATAACATTCTTCCTCCTTAATGGAAGTATAGGGATTCTGCCGGCGCAGGATCAGTTATCGGAATGCTTTGCCATCCATGCTTCGCCCCGGCGGATGCTGTCCTCCACGGCTACGGGAGCGGGACCGCCCCGCAGGCTGCGGCGTTCCACGCAGGCGCTGAGGGAGATAGCTTCGTATACATCCTCTTCAAAGGCAGGATGGGCAGCGCGCAGTTCTTCCAGCGACAGATCGTCCAGCGCGCGGTTTTCCTTTACGCACTTGCCCACCAGCGAGCCGCTTACATGGTGCGCGTCACGGAAGGGCAGACCCTTGCCCACCAGATAGTCGGCAAGATCGGTGGCGTTGGTAAAGCCCAGACCTGCGCTGCGCTCCATTTCTTCCTTCCTGAAGGCGGTGGTGCGCAGCATCTCGGTAAAGGTGGGCAGGCACTTCATCAGCGTATCGTAGGCATCGAAGAAGGCTTCCTTGTCCTCCTGCATATCCTTGTTATAGGCAAGGGGCAGACCCTTCATTACCGTCAGCAGCGCCATCAGGTCGCCGTAGACACGACCGGTCTTGCCGCGGGTCAGTTCGCAGGCATCCGGGTTCTTCTTCTGGGGCATGATGCTGGAGCCGGTGGCAAAGCCGTCGTCCATAATGGCGGTGGAAAACTCGTTGGTGCTCCAGAGGATCAGCTCCTCGCAGAAGCGGCTCAGGTGCATCATGCAGGCAGATGCGGCAGCCAGAAAGCTGATGAGGAAGTCGCGGTCGCTTACGCCGTCCAGCGCGTTGTCCGTCACCTCGGAAAAGCCCAGCAGCTCCGCCACCCGCTCCCGGTTGAGGGGATAGGTGGTGCCCGCCAGCGCGCCGCTGCCAAGGGGCATTACATCGGCTTCGGCATAAGCGTTCTCAAAACGCTGCACGTCCCGCTTGAACATCTGGAAATACGCCATCAGATGGAAAGCCAGCGTAATGGGCTGCGCCTTCTGCAAATGGGTGTAGCCGGGCATAATGGTATTCTTGTGCTCCGCTGCCAGATCCAGCAGCAGGCGGCACAGCTTCATCAGCAGCGCCTTTACCTGCGTATTCGCCTGCAGGGCGTACATGCGCACATCCAGCGCCACCTGATCGTTGCGGCTGCGACCGGTATGCAGACGCTTGCCCGCATCGCCGATGCGCTCGGTCAGCAGCGCTTCCACAAACATATGCACATCCTCTGCGCCCATATCGATGACCAGCTTGCCCGCGCGGTAGTCGGCCAGGATGCCCTCCAACCCTTCCACGATCAGACGGCTGTCCTCCATGGAGATGATGCCCTGCTCGCCCAGCATGGTGGCATGGGCGATGGAGCCGGTCACATCGCATTCCAGCAGACGCTGGTCAAAGGGAATGGAAGACTGGAAATCGTCCAGCAGCGCATTGGTCGGTTTTTCAAAACGTCCTGCCCACAGCTTAGCCATAAAGCATAACCCTCGTTTCTATTAAAAATCAAATTGTATTATAGCATAGGGGCCGCATTTATGCCAATTTTCCGTGAAAAAATGCAGGGAAAATGCGGGGAATGGGAACGAATGCGGGGCTCTGCCCCGCGCCCCGGCAGGAGGCGCGTGCCTCCTGCACCTCCGGGTTGCGTTCATTTCATGAACGCAGAGGTAACCGACAAACGAAAAGTCACCTTCGTAGTTGTACAACGAAAGTGACTTTTCACTTATAGGTATTCACCATATATTATGCTTTTGAGATCAACGGCTCTGTCCTCCAGATAGGTAGACAAATCTTCGAAATTGTCTTTACGGATCTGATCCGGATTTTCCCAGCAAGCATCGCACTCATCGCATACATAAAGCGTATATGCGCCAGCTGTTACTTTACAGATCAAGCCTTGATGATCGCACCGAGGGCATTCTTTCATGGGTGGTTCCTCCCATTTCTATTCCATGAGCCTCGTTGGTATGCATTTTTCATACCCACAAACAAAGCAAAACCCCAAAGCAAAATACCCACCCCCTGCGCCCATAAAATGGGCGCAGAGAGCGGGATTCCAAAGGGCTTCAAGCCCTTTGGCGGGGTGCAGGGGCAGAGCCCCTGCTTTCGTTCCCCTATTAGTCGATCACAGCTTCCACCTTGATGGTGTTGCCGGTGTCCTCGGGCAGGGGCACGATCTGGCCTTCGATAGCCTGACCGTTCACCTTCAGGGAGATCTTGCCCTTTTCGCCGCCGGCGTTGTTGCGCACGGTGATATCGTACACATTGCCGCGGAACTCGCGACGGATGCTCAGGTCGCGGATCTCGGCGGGCAGACAGGGATCCACCATCAGACCTTCAAACTGGGGCTTCACACCCAGAATGGCCTGAGAAATGGTGAAGAAGTTCCAGGCAGAGGTACCGGTCAGCCAGCTGTTCTTGGCTTCGCCGGGCAGGTAGCTTTCCTTGCCGTTGATGGTCTGGGCATAGACATAGGGCTCGGTGCGGTGCAGCTTCTGATCCTTGATGTAAGCGGGTGCGATGCGCTTGTAGAGATCGAAGGCACGGTCGCCGTGACCCAGCACGGTCTCGCCGATGATGATCCAGGGGTTGTTGTGGCAGAACACGGAGCCGTTCTCCTTGTATCCCGGGGGATAGGAGGACACTTCGCCCAGTTCGAGGTGATACTCGGTATAGGCGGGGTAGAGCAGCACGATGCCGTGCTCAAACTCCAGATACTTCTGGGTGGCATCCAGCGCCTTCTGGGCCATGCCGTTGTCCTTACCGATACCGGCCATAACGCACATGCCCTGGGGCTCGATGTAGATCTTGCCTTCCTTGCACTCGTCGGAGCCGACCTTGTGGCCGAAGGCATCGTAGGCGCGGAGGAACCACTCGCCGTCCCAGCCGTGCTTTTCAACGGCTTCGATCATGGCCTGCTTCTCGGCGCGGACGAAAGCAGCCTCTTCCTTGTCGCCGTACATATCGCACAGCTTGGCGTAGTCATCGGCAACGCCGACGAACATACCGGCGATGAAAACGCTCTCGGCAATGCCGGTATCGTTGTTGGTAACGGTCTGGAAGCTCTCGCCGGGTTCGGCGGAGAAGCAGTTCAGGTTGAGGCAGTCGTTCCAGTCGGCACGGCCGATCAGGGGCAGGTTATGGGGGCCCTTATGCTCGGCGGTGTAACGGAAGGAGCGGCGCAGATGCTCCATCATGGTCTGGGCCTGAGCGGGATCGTTGTCGAAATCCACCATCTCGTCCAGAATGGTCATGTCGCCGGTTTCCTTGATGTAGGCATTCACGGCGTAGATGAGCCACAGGGGGTCATCGTTGAAGCCGGAGCCCACATCCATGTTGCCGCGCTTGGTGAGGGGCTGATACTGGTGGTAGGCGCTGCCATCGGGGAACTGGGTGGAGGCAACGTCGATAATGCGCTGACGGGCGCGGTCGGGGATCAGGTGAATGAAGCCCAGCAGGTCCTGGCTGCAGTCACGGAAGCCCATGCCGCGGCCGATGCCGCTCTCGAAGTAGCTGGCGCTGCGGCTCATGTTGAAGGTGACCATGCACTGGTACTGGTTCCACAGGTTTACCTGACGGTTCAGCTTCTCGTCGCCGCTTTCGATGTGGAAGTGGCTCAGCAGCTGCTGCCAGTAAGCCTTCAGCTCGGCCAGCTTGGCATCGAACTGCTCATCGGTCTGGAACTCCTTCAGCAGGGCGTGGGCAGGCTCCTTGTTGATCACGCCAGGGGCAACGAACTTCTTGTCCACGGGGTTCTCGCAGAAGCCCAGCACGAATACGAAGCTGACGGTTTCGCCGGGCTGCAGGGTGCGGCGGATGCAGTGGCTGGCAATGGGAGCCCAGCCGTGGGCATCACTGTTGGTGGGCTTATCGTTCATAACGACATCGGGGTTGCCGAAGCCGTTGTACAGACCGATGAAGGCTTCGCGGCTGGTGTCGTAGCCGTCCACCTGGGTGTTGACGGAGTACACGGCGAAGTGGTTGCGGCGTTCGCGGTACTCGGTCTTGTGGTAGATGGTGGCGCCGCCGTTTTCGAATTCCATCTCAGCCAGAGCATAGTTGCGCTGGAAGTTGGTGGAGTCGTCCTGAGCGTTCCACAGGCAGAACTCGATAAAGCTGTACAGGGACAGGTTCTTTACCTCGCTGCTCTCGTTGGTCAGCTTCACGCGGGTAACCTCGGCACGGAAGCCGCGGGGAACCATCACGGTCTGCTCGGCCTTAACGCCGTTCTTGGAGGAGGTGATGGAGGTGTAGCCGGTACCGACGCGGCACTCGTAGCTGTCCAGCTTGGTCTGGGTGGGCTGCCAGCCGGGATTCCAGACGGTGCCGTTGTCGTTGATGTAGAAGTAATGTCCGCCGGCATCGGTGGGCACGTTGTTGTAGCGGTAGCGGGTCAGACGCAGCAGGCGGGCATCCTTGCAGAAGGTATAGCCGCCGGAGGTATTGCTCATCAGAGAGAAGAAGTCTTCGCTGCCAAGGTAGTTGATCCAGGGGTAGGGCGTATCCGGTCGGGTGATGACATATTCGCTTCTTACATCATCAAAGAAACCGTATTCCATGTGGTTTAGCCTCCTACAGTGATTTTTATTATTCCTTAACGCTGCCAACGGCAACGCCGCGAATGATGAACTTGGACAGGCACAGATAGACGGCGATCACCGGCAGGATCGACAGAGCGATCATCATGTAGACCTGTCCCAAATCAAACTTCAGCCAGTCCGAGCTGCGCAATTGGGCGATCAGGATCGGGAGCGTCTTCAGCTCCTTGGTCTTGATGATCAGCGCGGGGGTGAAGTAGTTGTTCCATGAGGAAACGAAGGTGAAGATCGCCTGTACGGCGAGCGCCGGCTTGATGATGGGGAGCACGATCATGTTGAAGGTCGTGAACTCCGGGGAACCGTCGATACGGGCGGCTTCCACGATCGCCAGCGGCAGTGCGCTGTCCATGTACTGCTTCATAAAGAAGAACACGGCAGGCGCAGCGATGGAGGGTAGAATGAGCGGCATGAAGGAATCTGTCCATTGCCAGTCGTTCATCATCTCCACAAAGCCCAGAACGCTTACCTGCGAAGGCACCATCATGACCAGCAGGATAAACTTGAATGCGAAATTCCGCAGCCTGAACTGATAGGTATGGATGGCATACGCCGTAAGCGCAGAGAAGTACGTGGACAGCAGCGCCACGCAGCCGGAAACCAGCAGGCTGTTGAACATGCCCCGCCAGACCGGCAGCTCTGTGCTGGACATGAGGGTCTCCCAATTCTTGCCGAAGAACGCACCCGGGACCGGCGAAAAACCGGTCTGGATATCTCCGTGGTTGCGGCTGGCATTGACCAGCAGCAGGTAGAAGAAGAACAAGCACAGGAAGGAGAGCAGGATGAGCACGGTGTAGGCGAGGATGCGTTTGAGCAGCAGCAGTACCCGTGCACGGGTCCATTGTCTGTGCCGGACGGGTGCGGCGGCGGTGGTGTTGCCGGTCACAGCTGCACACCCCCCATCCGGGAGCGTTTCTCCAGTTTCCGTTCTTCACGCTCGTCGGTATTGAGCACATAATACACCAGCAGCCCCAGCACGGAGGTGATCACGAACAGGATAACGGACAGTGCGCCGCCGTAGCCGTAATTCTTGCTCTTGCCCATGTAATTGTTCAGCAGCATGATAATGGTCATGCAGGAACGGTTGGGGTTGCCGTTGCCGTTGGTCAGGATCTGGGGCACGTCGAACATCTGCAGACCGCCGATCATGGAGGTGATGAGCGTATAGCTGAGCACAGGCTTGATCAGCGGGATGGTAACGTGCCAGAAGGTTGTCCACGCGTTGGTGCCGTCGATCTCGGCGGCTTCGAACAGGTTGGTGTCGATGCCCATGATGGCCGCCATCAGAACGATGGTGGTGTTGCCGAACCACATCAGAAAATTCATCAGGGCGATCAGACCCCGGGTACCGGCAACGTTGCGCAGGAAGCTGTACGGCTGCATCCTGAGCATTTCCATGGCGCTGTTGATGGGGCCGCCATCGGAAAACAGGGCGAAAAACAGCATGGAAAACGCGCTGGCCATGATCAGGTTGGGCATATAGATGACCGTCTTGAAGAAACCCTGTCCCCGCAGATGCAAGCGGGTATCGGTAAACCAGACAGCCAGCACCAGCGATACGATGATCTGGGGAATAAAGCCCAGCAGCCACAGCCACAGGGTATTCCACAGGTACTTGCCCAGATCGGCTTTGGAGAAGATCTCGACAAAGTTGCGCAGACCCACCGGCGTGGGGCCGATGGTCTTGAGACCCGAACGGAAATACTCAAAGGTGGAATAATAGAACGTGCGCCCCAGGGGAATGATCGTGAAAATACAGAAGGAAAGAAAGAAGGGGATCAAAAAGATGTAGCCCCATTTGGCATAGCTGACCGACTTGTGCCGGGCAGGTATCTCGTTGTGCTGCATGCCGTCTTTCCTCCTTTGCATTCATATCCGCTTCCCGCGTGCATTACAGAGAAGCGCTCCCCGGCAAGCCTCCGCGCATTCCATGGCGGCTTGACGAGGAGCCGTTCCCGCAGGCAGAAGCTGTTTCTGCGGCGGAACCTCTCACAGGTCAGTGGGAAAGCTCGGGATGAACCTCCTCCACGGCGGTAAAGAAGTTGTCCCATGCGGTATCCAGATCCACAACGCCGTTGAAGTAGTCCACCATTGCCGCCATCAGCTTTTCGGTGCAGGTCTGGTCATAGGCGGTGGACATAGCGCGGACGATGTTCTGCGCGTTTTCCAGGAACAGCGCCAGATGGTTCTGACCGCCCAGGAACTCGTTGCGGTAATCGCCGCTTGCCATCTGGGTCATGGTTTCGACGCTGTTGGTGAAATCGCCGTACTCTTCGACGATCTTTGCCAGGGTTTCCCGGTCGCAGGTCATCTTGTACATGATGTCCTTCACAAGGCTCAGGTTATCGGTACCGGCAGCAGCGCAGATCCAGGTGCCGCCCCAGGAGAAGCCCTGCGGACCCTGACAGAAGGCCCAGTCGCCCCAGCTGCCGTTGCCCACGGCGGGCTCGGCGGTGGAGTCGGCAAGCGTCCACTTGGCAAGGGAGAAGTCGATAAACCAGGCGGGGCCGAAGTAGCCGAACACCTTACCGTCTGCGCCGGCGCCGGCGGAAGACTCGGCAGACCAGAGGTTGGCCTTGTTGTTATAGCCCAGATCGGTATATTCCTTGGTCATGGCGATCCACTGTTCGATAACGGGATCCTTCTGGATCATTCCGTCCACCACCCAGGGGGCGCTCATGTTGTCGGAGAAGCAGCGGTAGGCATCATCGAAGCCGGAAAGCATAAAATAGCCGGCATTCTTCATCTTGGAGGCGGTTTCGCCGAACTTGTCCCAATCGGAGACAAACTGCTGCACGGCTGCGGGATCGTCCGTACCCAGTACCTCTTTGGCATAGGTGCGGCGATAGATGAAGCCGCCGGGGCAGGCCTGCCAGGAAACACCCTTGAGCGCATCCCCCACCGTCATGATCGCCTTGGTATAAGGATACATGTCGGCCACATCTTCGGCAGAAAGACCCACATCGCCGATCACGTCCAGCGTAAAATCGGAATCGCTGTACTTAACGGCATAGTCTGCCTCCACAAGGAACAGGTCGATGCGGCTGTCGGCAGCGGCATCTTCCTGGTTCAGCAGCGCTTCGTCCAGCGCATTCTGGTAGGCATTGTCGGTGCTGGGCGTGATGACCCAATTCACCTCCACGCCCTCGGGCATGGTGTAGAACGCTTCGAAACGGGTCTTGAATTCTTCGTTCCAGCAGTAGATGTTGAGCACAGAGCCCTCGGCCTCTGCCCCCAGGGCGCACACGGGCAGCATCAGCACTGCAGCCAGAAGCAGAGCAATGATCTTTTTCACGTTCAGCATCCTCCTTAAAGCACATTTCGCTCCAAACGGACAAATACAGCGCATGGGCGTTGCATTACCGTGTACAGGAGCAATGACCGCAGAACCTGCGGCAGCGTTCTTGCTTAACACAGAGCGCAATGGTTACTACAACGTTTTCGCTAATAATAATATACTATATTCCCCATGGAAATGCAAGAGTTTTTTGCCTTGTTCCCAAGCACCCGCCATATGCTGAAAGCCGATATGCGATACCGTTTTCCGCTTGTTTTCCCCCGGCATATCCGCCAAAGGGCAAAGACCCCCGCACGGCGGCAGCCGCACAGAGGTCTTGTGACGGATCACCGCTTCAGGTAGCCGCTCTTTTCCCAGAGCGCCATCCATTCCTGCAGCTTGGTGAGCAGGTCTTCGTTGCATTTGGTTTTCTGCATCATATCGATCAGCTGTACCACAGCTTCGCCGTTGGTGGTGGAGCCCAGCACCTGTCGGATGGCGGCAAGACCCTCCCGGCGGCGTTCATCCAGCAGCATGGCATCCTTTTTGGTGCCGCTGCGCTGCAGATCGATCATAGGGGTGATGGGATCGTTGTTTTCGGGAGCGCACAGCACCAGCTCCATATTGGCAGTGCCTTTGAACTCTTCGAAAATGATATCATCCACGCGGGAGCCTGTCCCGGTGGCGATGGTGGCCACAACGGTCAGGCTGCCGCCGTCGCGGGTGTTTCTGGCCGCGCCGAAGAAACGCTTGGGCTTGACCAGCGCAGAGGGGCTGACGGTATTGGACATGGGGCGCCCATTCTGCGCCTGCGCCGCCTGATAGGCGCGGGTCAGCTTGGTGAGGCTGTCCAGCAGGATGACCACGTTCTTGCCGTTTTCCACAAGGCGCATGGCGCGCTCCAGCATGTTCTCGCTTACCCTGGTCTGGGTCTCGGGCGCATCGGAGAAGGTGGAGGCAAACACCTCGGCATCCGCGCTTTCCTTCAGGATGGTCACATCCTCGGGAGCGATGTCGATGAGCAGCATCAGCACCTCGGCTTCGGCGTCGTTGCGTTTGATGGCGCAGCTGATATCCCTGAGGATGCTCAGACCGTCTGCCCCGTCGGGGGTTACGATCATGGCGCGCTGACCAAAACCGATGGGCGCGATCAGATCCGCCAGACGGATGACCATATTGCCGGGGTGATCGATGCTTTCCAGCTCGATACGCTTTTCGGGATAGATGGGCACAAGCATTTCAAAAGCAGGACGGGACTGCTTTTCGTCCGGCTCCCTGCCGTTGATCTTATCCACCGTGAGCAGGGCGGCGTACTTGTCGCTTTCCCGGCGGGAACGCGCCATACCTTCGATCACATCGCCGGTGCGCAGATCGAAACGGCGCACCTGTGCCATGGATACATACACATCGTTGCGGCCCGGCACCAGCGTTTCGCTGCGCAGGAAGCCATAGCCGTCCGGCAGAACTTCCAGCAGACCCTGTGCAGGTTCTGCATTCTGCAGCTGCATCAGGTCGGGCAGCTGTCCCTGTTCCATCTGGGCGGCAAACTGCGGATCCCGCTGAGCGCGGTAAATACCGTCGCCGGAAGCGGACTCGCCGCCGCGCTGATTATAGCCGTAGCCGCCGTTCTGACGGTAGCCGTAGCCCTGCTGATTCTGGCGGTAGCCGCCGTTATTGTTGTAGCCGCCGCCGTAGTTCTGCTGGCGGTAGCCGTAGCCCTGCTGATGGTCGCGGCTCTGGTACCCCCCGCGCTGAGGTGCGGCGCGGTAGCCCAGACGGTAGCCGTCCAGCTGCTGGGGCATCTCCCGCTGCTCCTGCGCAGGTGCGCGGTAGCCCTGCCGGTAGCCGTCGCTTTCCATGCGGGATACGGGCTCGTTCTGGTCGTGGCGGGGCTGATAGCCCATGCCTTCTTCCGCAGGCATGCTGCCGGCGTTGCTGCGGTTCTGGGGACCGAAACGGTTGGCGCTGTGGACGGGCTGCTGGCTCTGCCACGCAGGGCGGTTATCCCGCTGCTGCATCTGGCTGCGTGCCTGCCATGCCTGCCGGTAGACCGGACGGTAGCCGTCCTCCTGCCGTTCGGGCTGGCGGGACTGATAGCCGCCGTAGGAACCGCCGGGACGGGGTGCGCTGGTCACATCCACAGAAAGTGTCTCAACGGGTTGGGGCGCAGCGGGAGCCGCCGGTACAGGCTGGGGTGCGGGCTCGGTTTCGGCAGAGCACAGCTGCTGACCGATCTTTTCCACGATCCCTTCCTTGTCGATACCGGCATGCAGTTTGATGCCGTTTTCCTTTGCCAGCTTGCGCAGCTGAATCACCGTCATCGCCTGCAAATCGCTGATCTGCAAAAGAAACCCTCCTTTACTGATGAATACGGGTATAGATTGTTGGATGCATCAAAGTTTCCGGGCAAGAACAGCATCCCGTTCCACCGCCTGCTCCACCCAGTGGGCGAAACCGTCAAAGGGCGGCTGGACAAGAGGCTCCAGACCGGCAGCTTCCAGAGCGGCTGCGGCTTTCTGCCGGGAAAGAGTGAACGCATTGAAGGAAAACGCCGCCACGCCGCCGGGCTTGAGCACTTGCGCGCAGCCCTGTGCAATGCGGGAAAGCAGCCTTTCCGGGGAGGAAAACCCATGCCCCTCCTGAGGCGCATGCTGCACGCCGTAGGGCAGATCGCCCACGATCAGGTGGCAGGAGGCGTGCTTCATCATTCTGCCAAGCTGACCGGAATCACCGCTGATCAGCTGCAGGGTGCGGGTATCGCCCTGTTTCTGCTTATCGGCATCCTGGGCAACGGTGTATTGAACCGTCTGCACATGTCCCCCGCCGGTAAGGGTCTGGGAGGCGGTGGTACGCTTGTGCTTGTAGCGGTTCAGCTTCAGCGAGCGGGCAAAGTAGGTGTCCGCTTCGTGCAGGGCTTTCTCGTCCCGGTCAACGCCGATGGCGTTATGCCCCAGGCTGAGGGCGCAGAACGCGGTGGTGGCTTTACCGCACACGGGATCCAGCACGGTAAGCGGCTTTTCGTCTTTTGCAAACCCCGAGGCTGCCAGGGCGCAGTTGATGAGCATCATGGTAAAATCGGCATTGGTCTTGCCTTTGTATTTGAGCACCTGCGCCAGCTCCTCCGGCAGGTACCAGTCCGGGCGGCGCTGTACGGGACGCAAAAGACCGTCGGGCAGCAGCTCGCACAAAAGGGCGCAGCCGGAATGGCGGGAAAGCATCTTCAGCAGCCCATCGGACATTTCGTCTGTTTCGAAACACAAAAAGGGCTCGCCGCCGAATTCTGCCGCCGTAACGGCGCAGCCGGGGCAAAAAGCCTGCAGCATGGTTTGCAGTTCAATGGTGGCCAGTTGCTGAAGAGACTGGCGGTAGCGCGCATTGGCATGCGGCTTCAGAAGCATTGTATAGCGCACGGGAATCCTCTTTCTTACATTCAATATTGAATATTGCATAACTTGATTGATCGAAGGAGATTGAATGCAATAAACCAATAAAACCCAAAGGCTGGTGTGATTATATCACATCCGATGTTTAAATGCAATTGATTATCTTTCACGAACAAGATCGAATAAACACAAAAAAGCCGCCCGAAGGCGACTTTTCTGTGAAGCACCATAGTCAGGTGCAAGGTGGAGGTGCCACCCGGATTTGAACCGGGGAATAAAGGTTTTGCAGACCTTCGCCTTACCGCTTGGCTATGGCACCGTGTGTGGAGCGGTAGACGAGATTCGAACTCGCGACATCCACCTTGGCAAGGTGGCACTCTACCACTGAGCTACTACCGCACACTTGGTGCCTTGGGGCGGAATCGAACCACCGACACGTAGATTTTCAGTCTACTGCTCTACCGACTGAGCTACCAAGGCATATATGGCGACCCGGAAGGGGCTCGAACCCTCGACCTCTAGCGTGACAGGCTAGCGCTCTAACCAACTGAGCTACCGGGCCATATGGTGGGAACAACAGGGCTCGAACCTGTGACCCTCTGCTTGTAAGGCAGATGCTCTCCCAGCTGAGCTATGCTCCCATACGTTGTCGCTTTCGGCGACGCTGTATATAATACCTCCATCGGTCGGATTTGTCAATAACCTTTTTCAACTTTTTTTCATTTTCTTTCGCATCATGCCCGGAACCCTTTTGCCGCCGACGGTTCGTACTCTCCCGCCTGCCTGCCGGCAGAACGGCGGGCCGCCCTTTGCCGAAGATGTAAATTCTTTTTGAAGCAGGATATTTTTATGGTTGCAAAACATAACCGACTATGCTATAATACCAAAGCGCTTTATGGGCGCTACTCATGGCATACGCAAAAAGAGGTGAAAAAGCGTGAAAGAGAAGATCCATCCCAAATATGGCAAGTCTACCGTCCGTTGCGTGTGCGGTGAGACGTTCGAAACCGGCTCCGTCAAGGGCGAGCTGAAGGTCGAAATTTGCTCCAAGTGCCACCCCTTCTACACCGGCAAGCAGAAGCTGGTGGACAGCGGCGGACGCGTGGATCGCTTTAAGAAGCGTTTCAATATCGAATAAGCCATGCCAGAAGAGCCTTCCGTCGGGAAGGCTCTTTTCGCATGGTTTTTTCTTCCCCTGCGCGATTCCCTTCCTATATTAGCAGGAAAACAGGAGCTGCCGTCGAATTGTCTGTATGTGTGTTTTTATGCCTGCACACAGAAAGGAACATATTTGCTATGAAGAAAGAACAGAATACATCCTGCCCCCGCGTGGATATCGGCGGCCAGGCCGTTATGGAAGGCGTTATGATGAAAGCGCCCCGCGCCATCGCCGTTTCCGTACGCCGTCCCGATAACACCATCGTTACCAAACTGACCCCCTATACCCCCGTTACCGAAAAGCACAAGTGGATGGGGCTGCCTGTGATCCGCGGCGTGGTCAATTTTGTGCATATGCTGACCATGGGTATGAACACCCTGCAGCAGAGCACCGACATGCTGGGCATCATGGACGAGGAACCCACCAAGTTCGAAAAATGGCTCAGCAAGAAGCTGGGCAAGGGCATCGACAAGATCGTAATGGCTACCGCCGTCGTTCTGGCGGTGATCCTGTCCGTGGGTCTGTTCTTTGTGATCCCCGAGCTGGTCGCCCGCGGGCTGAAAGCCCTCATGCCCGACCCCGGCATGAACTGGCTCATCAACCTGCTCAGCGGCATCGTGCGTATCCTCATTCTGATCGGCTACATCCTGTTCTGCTGCACGGTACCCGATGTGCGCCGCACCTTCCAGTACCACGGCGCAGAGCACAAGACCGTCTA
Organism: Clostridia bacterium; assembly: GCA_017516765.1. Taxonomy (GTDB): domain Bacteria; phylum Bacillota; class Clostridia; order Christensenellales; family Aristaeellaceae; genus Limiplasma. The sequence goes on from JAFXBE010000106.1 coordinate 37,257, forward strand.
CTGCAACGAGAACGGTCTGCCCCTCACCCCCGAGAACGCCCAGACCTTCTCCACCCTGCACCCCCGCTGCGGCACCAGCTTCCTGCTGATCGTATTCGTGATCTCCATCGTGCTGTTCACGCTGGTGGGTTACCAGGGCACCAACTACTTCCTGCGCCTCGGCAGCCGCCTGCTGCTGCTGCCCTTTGTTGCCGGCATCAGCTACGAAGTGCTCAAGGGCCTTGCCCACAGCAAGGGCAAAATCGTGGAATGGCTCCGCTGGCCCGGCATGCAGATGCAGCGGCTGACCACCAAGGAGCCCACCCCCGAAATGCTGGAGGTGGCCATCGTATCCATGAATGTGGCGCTGCACGGTCTGCCCGAAGGCTGCGAGACCACCCCCGAAGGCTACACCATCATCCGGGATTACCGGGTGACCGATCCCTCCTATGTGCCCGAAGCCGCAGAGGCTCCCGCACAGCCCGTGGACGCTCCCGAGACCCTGAAGGAAAAAGCCGAAGAAGCAAAGGAAGCCGCCAAGGAAAGCCTTGGAGCCGACGAAGAATAACATGACGATACAGCAAGCTCTCCGGGATGCCGCTGCCCAGCTGGCGGCGGCGCAGATCCCCGACCCGGCGCAGGATGCGCTGCTGATGCTTTCGCACATACTGCACAGGGAGCCCTTCGCCGTCCGTCTGGACGGGCTGAAGGAGCTGAGCCCGGAAGACAGCGCCCGCTATCGGGCGCTGTTGCTCCATCGGGCGCAGCGACAGCCCCTGCAATACCTGCTTGGGGAGCAATGGTTTTACGGTCTGCCCTTCTATGTGGACGACCGGGTGCTGATCCCCCGCCAGGAGACCGAGAGCCTGTGCGAGCTGGGCATCGGCTTTCTTACCCCCCTGCCCTCGCCCCGTGCACTGGATCTGTGCACCGGCAGCGGCGCCATCGCCGTTACGCTGAAGCATAACTGCCCCCATGCGCAGGTATCTGCTGCCGATCTGAGCCCGGATGCGCTGGCGGTCGCCCGCCGGAATGCCGGAGCCCATAAAGCGGAGATCGCCTTTTATGAAGGCGACCTGTTCGCGCCCCTTACCGGGATGACCTTCGATCTGATCCTGTCCAATCCCCCCTACATTGAAACCGCCGACTGCTCCTCTTTGCAGGAGGAGGTGCGCAGGGAGCCCATCATGGCGCTGGACGGAGGTGCGGACGGGCTGGATTTTTACCGGCGCATTGCCGATGAGGCGCATCTGCATCTGACTCCCGGCGGCATGCTGGCCATGGAGATCGGCTGTACACAGGCCGACGCAGTATCCGCCCTGCTGGCAGAAGCAAACGCCTACCGGGACATCGCCGTGGTGCGCGATCTCTACGGTATGGAGCGCATCGTAAAGGCCTACAAGGAGTGACTGACCCTGTTTGAGAAATTCGATTGGATCGAAGGGCGATATCAGGAGCTGACCGAAGCCATCAGCCAGCCCGAGATCATTGCAGACCAGGCAAAATGGCAGAAGCTGCTCAAGGAGCACGCTTCTCTGGAGCCTCAGGTAAAAGCCTGGCAGGCATACAGGCAGACCCTGCAGGAGATCGCCGAAGCCCGGGAGATGCTTTCCATGCCCGAGATGGCAGAACTGGCGCAGGAGGAGCTGCCCCGGCTGGAGCGCGCCAAGGGTGAGCAGGAGCAGGAACTGCGCCTGCTGCTTCTGCCCAGAGACCCGGACGCGGACAAGAACGTGGTGGTGGAGATCCGTCAGGGGGCAGGCGGCGATGAGGCAGCCCTTTTCGGCGCGCTGCTGCTGCGCATGTACACCCGCTATGCCGAGCGCAACCGCTTCAAGGTGGAGATGGTCTCGGACAACATGACCGAGCTGGGCGGCGTTAAGGAAGCCGTGATCACCATTACCGGCGAGGGAGCCTTCAGCCGCCTGAAATACGAAAGCGGCGTGCACCGGGTGCAGCGGGTGCCCACCACCGAATCCGGTGGGCGCATCCACACCAGTACCTGCACCGTGGCCGTACTGCCCGAAGCGGAGGATGTGGAGGTGGAGATCAACCCCGGCGACCTGCGCATCGACACCTACCGTGCAGGCGGCGCAGGCGGACAGCACGTAAACCGTACCGACTCCGCCGTGCGCATGACCCATCTGCCCACCGGCATTGTGGTGCAGTGTCAGAACGAGCGCAGCCAGATCCAGAATCGTGAGATGTGCCTGCGCATTCTGAAAAGCCGCCTGTACGACAAATACCGGGAAGAAAAGGACAGCGAGTACGCCGAGAACCGCCGCGACCAGATCGGTACCGGCGACCGGAGCGAGCGCATCCGCACCTACAATTTCCCCCAGGGACGTGTGACCGACCACCGCATCGGTCTGACCCTGTACCAGATCGACAGCATTCTGGACGGCGATCTGGACGAGATCATTGAGGCGCTTCGGCTTGCCGAGCAGGCCGAAAAGCTGAAAGCCTTCGGAGATGAAGCCTGATGACAGAGACCCTGCTGCTGACCCCCACGGAAGAAAACCTTGCCTTGGCTGCCCGCGCCCTGCGGGAGGGGCAGCTGGTGGGCATGCCCACCGAAACCGTATACGGGCTGGGTGCCAACGCCCTTGACGAGGATGCCGTACGCGCCATTTTTGCCGCCAAAGGTCGCCCCGCCGATAACCCGCTGATCGTGCACGTGCCGGACATTGCGTCTGCGGAACCCCTGTGCTGTATCGATGAGCGCAGCCGCCGGGTAATGACCCATTTCTGCCCCGGACCCCTGACGGTGCTGCTGCCCAAGAAGCCCATCATCCCGCAGGTGGTGAACGCCGGACTGCCCAGCGTTGCCATCCGCATCCCCGCCCATCCCATCGCCCGCAGACTGCTGGAGCTATCCGGCGTACCGGTGGCTGCGCCCAGCGCAAACACCAGCGGCAAGCCCAGCCCCACCACCGCCCGTCATGTCTACGACGATCTGGCAGGCAAGCTGACCTGCATCATCGACGGCGGCGAGTGCCAGGTGGGGCTGGAAAGCACCGTGCTGGATCTGACCCGGGAGGTGCCCACCGTGCTTCGCCCCGGCGGCATCACCCCGGATATGCTGCTGGAGGTGCTGGACGAGGTAGCCGTTGCCGACAGCGTGCTGCGCCCCCTGCAAAAGGGCGAGAAAGCCCTCTCCCCCGGTATGCTTTACAAGCACTATGCCCCCAAAGGCATGCTTTCGCTGGTAAGCGGCAGTGCAGAGGCCGTTGCAGGCAAGATCCGCAGGCTGTACGGCGAAGCGGCACAACTGGGCAAAACAGTGCAGGTGCTTGCGTTTCAGGAGCATCTGAATGCCTACAAAGGGCTGAATACCAAGTGCATCGGGTCGCTGGCTGCACCGGAAACCGTTGCCCACAGCCTGTTTGCCACTCTGCGCCAGGCGGATGCGGAGGGCATCGACGTGCTCTACAGCGAAGTGCTTCCTGCCGAGGGCGTGGGGCTTGCGGTGATGAACCGTCTCAGCCGTGCCGCAGGCTTCCGCACCATTGAAGCCGACGAGGAATGAAAGCCATGAAAACCATCCTTTTTGTCTGTACCGGCAACACCTGCCGCAGCCCCATGGCTGCCTGCCTGATGAACCGTCTTCTGCAGGAGCGGGGAATGACGGACTGGCAGGCGTTTTCTGCCGGAGCCGCTGCATTTGACGGTCAGCCCGCTTCCCAGCAGGCATTGCGCGCCATGAACCGCCGGGGGCTGAATCTGGCTGCCCACCGTTCCCGCACTGTGACCGCAGAGATGCTGAAAGAGGTCGATTATCTGATCTGCATCAGCCCATGGCATCTGGATATGCTGAAGAACACCTTCGGCAGCCTGCCGCCAAGCATTGTGATCCGGCCCGGAATCCCCGATCCCTATGGCGGCACCGACAGCGAATACGAAGCCTGTGCCGGAATGCTGGAGGAGATCCTGCCCTCGTTTTTGCCCGCCCTGAAGGCGGCGCACAAAGGCTGAGCAAGCCGGGCAGGGCATTGAAAACGTTTCCCAATAGCATATTTATAGAGGAGGGAAAACCATGAAACTGACCTTTTTGGGAGCCGCGCATGAGGTGACCGGCAGCCGTTTTCTGCTGGAAGCCTGCGGTAAGAACATCATGATCGACTACGGTATGGAACAGGGCACCGACCTTTACGAGAACACGCCCCTGCCCATGACGGAGGGCACGCTGGATGCCGTGCTGCTGACCCATGCCCACATCGACCACAGCGGTTACCTGCCCCTTCTGTACAAGAACGGCTTCCGTGGGCATGTGTACGCCACCGAGCCCACCACCGACCTGTGCAGGATCATGCTGCTGGACTCCGCCCACATTCAGGAAAGCGATGCAGAGTACAAGAACCGCAAGAACCAGCGCAGCGGCAAGCCCCTTGTGGAGCCGCTCTACACCCAGGAGGATGCGCTGGCGGTACACAGCCAGTTTGTTCCCTGCCGCTACAACGACAGCGTGGATATCTTCGACGGCATCACCATCCGCATGGTGGATGTGGGGCATCTGCTGGGCTCCGCCGCCATCGAGGTGACCGTGCGGGAGGACGGCAACGAGAAAGTGCTGGTTTTCTCCGGCGACATCGGCAACATCCGCCAGCCGCTGCTGCGGGATCCCATCCCCATGCACCGGGCAGATATCGTGGTGATGGAATCCACCTACGGCGACCGCACCCACGGCCCCACCCCGGACTATATCGGCGACCTGACGGAGATTATCCAGTCCACGCTGGACAAGGGCGGCAATGTGGTCATCCCCAGCTTTGCAGTGGGACGCACCCAGGAGCTGCTGTACTTTATCCGCCACATCAAGCAGAACGGGCTCATCAAGGGGCATGACCATTTCCCCGTGTATGTGGACAGCCCGCTGGCGGTGGAAGCCACCAATGTGTTTAAAGAGAATACCTACGAATGCGCCGACGAGGAGACCCTCGCGCTGCTGAAGCAGGGCATCAACCCCATCGCCTGCCCCGATCTGCGGCTTTCCATCACCGCGGACGACAGCAAAGCCCTGAACACCGATGAGGAACCCAAGGTGATCATTTCCTCCAGCGGCATGTGCGATGCGGGCCGTATCCGCCACCACCTGAAGCACAACCTGTGGCGCCCCGAATGCACCGTGCTGTTCGTGGGCTACCAGAGCAACGGCACCCTTGGCCGCAGCCTTGTGGACGGCGCAAAGCAGGTGAAGCTCTTCGGCGAACCCATCGAGGTGAACGCCCGGATCGATACCCTGGCGGGCAAGAGCGGCCACGCCGACCAGAACGGTCTGATCAACTGGGTAAACAGCTTCTCGCCCAAGCCCCAGCGGGTATTCGTGGTGCACGGTGAGGACGGCGTAACCGATACCTTCGCCAAACTGCTCACCGAGCGTTACGAGCACGTGACCACCGCCCCCTACAACGGCGAAAGCTGGGATCTGGTAACCATGAAGAAGCTCTGCGACGGCAACAACACCCGCATCCAGAAGCCCGACCGGGATGTGGCAGCCGCCGATGCCCAGCAGACCAACTCCTCCCCCAGCCACAAGGACAAGCAGCAGGGCAAGCCGCAGAACATCTCCCAGAATTATGCCAACCTGCTGGTGGCCATGGACAAGCTGCAGGATGTGGTGGAACGCATGCAGAGCCGTTCCAAAAAGGAACAGAGCAAGCTGACCAACTATATCTACAACCTGATCCGCCGTTTCGGCAAAAAGAAATAAAAAGCGGCTGCCGCAGAACGATCTGCGGCAGCCTTTTTGGATGTTCAGGGATTCTTCTTCTCCAGCATACGGTAGAGAATATCGTACAGCGTTTTTGCATCCTCCTGAGAAATGGGCACGGTCTTGGCAAGCTCTTCGGGAATGATCATCGCATCATCCCGCATGTTCCAGCCTGCCTTGGTAAGGGAAAGCAGCAGGTTGCGCTCATCTGCGGAGGAGCGCTTGCGATTGATGAGTCCCTTCTGCTCCAGCTTCTTGAGCAGGGGGGTAAGGGTGCCGGAATCCAGATACAGCTCCTCGCCCAGTTCCTTTACGGTAAGGGTCCCTTTTTCCCAGAGCACCAGCATGGCAATGTACTGGGTGTAGGTAAGATCCAGCTTATCCAGATAGGGCTTGTACTCGCGGATCACGCCGCGGGAACAGGCATATAGAGGAAAGCAAAGCTGCTTGGAAAGTTTCAGGGCATCGTAACGGGAATCCATGGTCATCCGCCTCCGGCTGCAGAATAACACCTGCAATTTATTGCTATCGTATTCTAACATGGATACCAAAGAAGGACAAGCGTTTTTTCGTCTTTTTTGCCTAATTTTAACCATTTCTCGTCAAAAAGCCCCCGCTGCCGGAGCAACGGGGACTTTGCTGTGAATGGCTACTGACGAATCAAGCCTGACGATGGTTGGCGAAGCATTCGCTGCAGTAGATGGGACGGTCGCTCTTGGGAATGAAGGGCACCGTGGTGGGAGCGCCGCAGGCAGCACAGGTGGTCTCGAAAGACTCACGGGGTGCGTTGGCGCGGTTGGCCTTGCGGGCAGCGCGGCATTCCTTGCAGCGGGTGGGCTCGTTCTGGAAGCCCTTCTCGGCATAGAATTCCTGCTCGCCGGCGGAGAATACAAACTCAGCACCGCAGTCGCGGCACACCAAAGTCTTGTCTTCGTACATGGTTGGGTTCCTCCGATTTATTTCTAGTTTGCATTCGGCTGACCTGGTCTTTGACCCCACACTCGCCGGCTGGAGGGTCTGCTCATCGCACTGGCGCCCTACTCGCCCTCTCTCGCTTAACAGCGGCCGGTCTTACCTCTAGAACGCGCCATGCTCACCGGGGCTTTGCCCGGCTTACGTGGACCGCTTTGCCCGCGTCTGGCATCGGCTTGCAACCACAGACCCGAATGCAACGAAAATATTATAAAACCGCTTAGCATAAAATTCAAGTGGAAATTATGTAAACAACCTGTTTTTTCCATGAATTTCGCATGTTATATTTTATGCAACCGAATAAAACTGCAACTTTTGCAAATATATACCCGTAAGCAGCGTTTTTTGACATTTACAGCATTCACCCGGCATGATATACTTCAGGTGTAAAAAGCAAGGGAAAAGTACGAGAAACGCGCTGCCGGAGGATGTGGCAGCCAAAGGAGGAAACCAAATGAATGTAATGACACTTCTGCAACTGATGGGCGGTCTGGGCCTTTTCCTGTACGGCATCAATGCCATGGGCGACGGTCTGGAGCAGGCTGCCGGCAACCGGATGAAAAAGCTGTTGGAAGCGCTGACCAAGAACCGCTTTCTGGGCATGCTGACCGGTCTGTTGGTAACCGCCGTGATCCAGTCCTCTTCTGCCACGACGGTTATGGTCGTGGGTTTTGTGAACGCCGGGCTTCTGCAGCTGTCGCAGGCTATCGGCGTGATCATGGGCGCAAACATCGGTACCACCGTTACCTCGCTGATGCTTTCTATTGATTTGGACTTCAGCATGATCTTCTGCGCCATCGGTGCGGTCTGTCTGCTGCTGGGCAACAGGGCAGGGCTGCAGAATCTCGGGCAGATCATGCTGGGGCTTGGCATGCTGTTTGTTGGCATGGATACCATGTCTGCCGCCATGGCGCCTCTGCGCGACTGGGAAGGCTTCCGCCAGATGATGGCCGCAGCCTCCAACCCCATTGTGGGCGTGCTGGTAGGTGCAGTGGTGACCGCTGTTGTCCAGTCCTCCTCTGCCAGCGTTGGTATTCTGCAGGCTGTGGCAGCCACCGGCGCTATTTCGCTGCAGGGCTGTATGTATATCCTCTTCGGTCAGAATATCGGTACCTGTATTACCGCACTGATGGCCAGCGTGGGCACCAACCGCACCGCCAAGCGCGCCGCCGTTGTGCATCTTCTGTTCAACATGATCGGCACAGTGGTGTTTACGATCCTTACCCTTCTGCTGCCGCTGGCAGACTGGGTGGTTGCGATTGCAGGGGACAACCAGCGATTCCAGATCGCCGTGATCCACATCATCTTCAACGTGACCATGACCCTGCTCCTGCTGCCCTGCGCTCCCCTGCTGGAGAGGATGGCCTGCTCCATCGTCCACGGCGAGGACAAGCAGCTGGAGCCCATGCGCCTGAAGCATTTCGATACCCGTCTGTTCTCCGCGCCCCCCGTTGCTGTGCAGCAGCTCTTTAAGGAAGTGCACCGCATGGCGGATATTGTGACCGAGAACTACCGTTTTGCGATGGATTACTTCTTCGATCCCAGCGGCAAGGATCTGGGCGATTTTGAACACCGCGAGGAAGTGGTGGACTATCTGAATGCAGAGATCACCCAGCACCTGATCGAGGTAAAGGGTCTGCACCTGACCGTGGCAGACAACCATCTGGCAGGTTCCCTCTTCCACGTGGTAAACGACCTGGAGCGCATCGGCGACCACTGCGAAAACATTATTGCCATCGCCAACGGCCGCGCCAAGGAAAAGACCGGCTTTTCCGCAAAAGCCATCGCAGAGATCCAGCAGCTGGCGGATATGGTCATGACCATGCTGGTCAAGAGCATTTCCATCGTCAAGGCACAGGTGACCGATGTGGAAGTGATCGGCGAAGTGATCGAGCTGGAAGCCCGTGTGGACGATATGAGCGAGCAGCTTGCCGCCCACCACGTGGATCGTGTAAAGAACAAGAAATGCACCCCCAAGAACGGCATGCTCTATCTGGACATGATGAACAATCTGGAGCGCATCGCCGACCATGCCGACAATCTGGCGGCATCCGTAGAAAAGAAGAACGATACCAACACCCTGCTGTGGTAATGGAAACCGGCAGGTAAAAAAGCAGGCTGTTGCCCGGAAGCAGCAGCCTCAGACTGTCAAAGAAGTCCCAGAGGTATGGTCGGGCAGCAGCCCTCCGATTGTCAATCCGAAACCAGCGGCGTGTACGGTGGTTTCGGAACCCTTGCGTAGCAAGGGGTTCCTATCGCCGTTTGCCGCCCGGGGAGCCGTAGGCTCCTAGGCAAACGGTGCAAATGTCGTCAAAAAA
>JAFXBE010000055.1 GCA_017516765.1 Clostridia bacterium
AATTTGTCGAGCTGGTAAATAACGCCTCTCCCTCATTGGGTGAGGGCGCAATTATACGCACTGTGCCAGTGCATTGCGTTTATACAACCACCTAAGCAAACGAGCATCCGGCATATTCGCCAGATGCTCGCCTTTTTCGTTATGGGATCAATTCATCCTTAAGAATCCTCCCCCCAGTCAGCGGGTTTTTTGTTGTTCCCCTCACCCCTGGGGGAAATAATCAACCGTCTCCATCAGCAGCAGCACGGCGTTGGACATATCCTCCATGTCCTTGCCGGTGTTGACGGCCAGGAAGATATCCAGCTCGTAGGCGGTGCCGTTCTCAACGGCGCAGAAAATGTAGGAAAGCAGCTCCATACCGGCATGGCTCAGATCGTAGGTGAACCAGAGATGCTCCTTGCCGTCCAGCTCGATCCGTTCGGATTCCGCGCCCGGCGCGGCGGTCTCGTAGCGATCCTTCAGCCTGTCTTCCAGAATGGTGGTGTCCAGCGCGGCAAAATCGTCAAGGCTCAGCTCTTTGTAGGCATCCTTCGTTTCCACAAAGATCTGCGCCGCCAGACCGTATTCCGGCGAAAGCAGCAGCCAGCAGTCCCTCTTCAGAACATCCTCGTACCAGAGGTTGAAGCACTCCGCACCGCCCTCCAGCTCGGCAAAACGGGCAAGGGCGCGGGAAACGGTGGCGGCATCGGTGTCGGCGTTGATCACGATCACATCCAGCGGCGCGCTGATGGCAAAGGTACCGTTGTCGGCGGTGATGTTCACATGGGGGATGGAAACGGAGGTGCTGTTGGAGAACTCGAAGCTGTCCACCAGCTTTTGCAGGGTCTTCAGGTCGGCGGTCAGCTCTTTTTCGGCCTGCGGGTCAAAAGCATATGCCAGCTTGCCGGGATGCGCCCACCAGACCTCCACCAGCTCGTTTTCCCGGCTGAAGAGGACGGCTTTGGCGGTCAGGGACATGTTGTTGTCGCCCAGCAGCTGCATATCGGCGGCCATTACCTTTTCGCCCCAGAGCTCCTCCATGCGGAAATCCGGCGGGGCAGCCAGCGCATCGCCCATGGAAAGGGTCAGCCCCCGGGCGATCTCGGCTTTGGCAATGTAGAGATCCTCAATGGCTACCGGCTCCGGAAGGGGCATGCAGCTTACGCTGACCAGCGCGCGCCCGTTGGGCATGCGGAAAACGCATACCGAGGCGCTGTTGTCGCCGTAACCGAACAGCCGGTACAGGGTGTCCAGCCCTTCGGGAACTTCAAACTGCCCGCCGTCGCCCAGCATGTGGTATTCCACACCCTTTTGCGGTATGTAGGAAAACATGTCCTCCTCGGCGCTTGCGCAGGGCAGCATCAGAAGCGACAGGATCAGAAGAAGCGAGAGCAAACGAAGTTTCATGCACATGCCCACCTTTCGTATCAGAACACATTGGCTGTTGCCTTATTATACCATGAAGCTCCCGGGAAAGACAATCGGCAGGGCAGCGGGCTTTGCGCGCCCGCTGCCCTGCCGGGCGGTCTTTCCGGAACCAAAGAACCTATTCCCTTTACAGAAACCACACACCGGCGGTGATCAGCAGAAACAGCAGGATGCGGATCAGGTGGTGGCGCAGGTGGAAGGTTTCGCCTGTCATCCCGTTGCGGATGGCGGAGGCGGCGATGCAGGCAAAGCCCGTAAGACATACGATCCAGTCGGCAGGGTTGCCCAAAAGGCACAGCACGATGCCCGCGGCGGCGATCACCGCGCCTGTCAGCATCCATACGCCGGTGGCGCGGGGGCTGCCGGTGCGCAGATCGGTAACGGCGGCAAAGCCGTGGGCAAAGATGATCAGCAGTGCACCGATGCAGAGAAGCAGTTTCATGGACAACGAACCTCCATACAGAAAATGTGTTGCATTGTATACAAAGCATACCACAGGCGCGGACAACCGTCAATCTGCGTCCGTTGCAACGCTTTTCGGGGATGGTCTTTCCCGGCGGCAGATGCTATAATAGGCATATCCATTGATTTGTGTGCCGAGGTGAACCTTTTATGATGCGATTCAATCCCCGCCATCCCCTTGGGGAGAATGCCGATCTTTCCGCTCTTGCTCCCTACACGGGGGTGGTGGCACGGCTGCTCCATGCCCGGGGCATGCGCTCGGCGGCGCAGGCGGACGGGTTTTTGCACCCGGAGCTTTCCATGCTCCACGACCCCATGCTGATGCAGGGCATGGAGCAGGCGCTGGAGATCCTTGCCAAAGCGAAGGCGGAGCAGACCCCCACCGTGGTCTACGGCGACTATGATGTGGACGGCATCTGCGCCGCCTCCATCCTGACCGATGCTCTGCGCCGCTACGGTATTCCCGTAAGCACCCACCTGCCCCTCAGGGCAGAGGGCTACGGGCTCAACTGCGCGGCGGTGAGCGAGCTGGCAAAGACCCACCGCCTGCTGGTAACGGTGGATCTGGGCATTACCAACCACGAAGAGGTACGCCTTGCCCAGAGCCTTGGCATGACCGTGATCGTCACCGACCACCACGGTCTGGGGCTGGAGATGAGCCCCGCTGATGTGGCCATGAACCCCCTGCTGGGGGATTATCCCTTCCCCCGGCTGTGCGGCGCGGGGGTGGCGTTCAAGCTGGCAACGGCCTTGCTGGGCGTGGATGCCTGCCGGGAGTATCTGGATCTGGCAGCCCTTGCCACGGTGGCGGATATCGTGCCCCTCAGGGACGAGAACCGGGTGATCGTATCCTGCGGCCTGCCGGTGATCGCCGGGGCGGCGCGTCCCGGTATCAAAGCGCTGCTGAACGTGTGCGGCAACCCCAACCCTGTTACCGCCGATACTTTGGGCTTCCAGCTGGGGCCACGCATCAACGCCGCAGGGCGGCTGGGGGATGCCAATCTGGCGGTGGAGCTGCTCCTGACCCGGGATGCCGCCAAGGCCGAAAAGCTGGCGCAGCAGCTGGACGAATGGAACACCGACCGGAAAAACGAAGAGACCCGGCTGGTGAACGCCGCCAAAAAAGCCGCCGAAGGGCACGATTTTGCTTCGGAGAAGGCGCTCATCATCACCGGGGACAACTGGCATGCGGGCGTGATCGGGCTGGCGGCGGGGCGGCTGTGTACCCAGTACAGCTGCCCGGTCTGCGTGCTCAGCCGGGAGGACGGTATGCTCCACGGCAGCCTGCGCAGCGTGCCGGGGGTACATATCCATAACTGTCTGAAGGAATGCGACGATCTGCTTACCCGTTACGGCGGGCACGAGCAGGCAGCGGGCGTTACCCTGCCCGCGGAAAACGAGGAAGCCTTCCGGCAGCGGCTGCAGGCGGCGGTGGCAAAATACGACGAAAGCCTGTTCCTGCCCGCCCAGCCCTACGACGAGGAAGTGACCCTGGAGGAATGCACCCGGGAATTGTACGACCTGCTCACCCTGCTCGCCCCCTTCGGCTGCGAGAACCCTGCGCCCCTTTTGCTGGTGCGGGATGCCCTGCCCGTGGAGCGGCGCGCCGTGGGCAGCGAGGGCGCGCATCTGAAGCTGTCCCTGCGGCAGGGGGAGCGGATTTTGCCGGGCATCGGGTTTTCCATGGGCAGCATGGCTGCCCGCATGCCCGACCGGGTGGATGCGGTCTTTGCGCTGGATCTGAACGAGTTCCGGGGTCAGGTGAGCCTGCAGGCGCAGGTAAAAGCCCTGCGCCCGGTGCGGGAAGCCCAGCTGGAAAATATGACCCGTCCCGAAGGCGCAGCGGAGCAGGAGCAGCTGCTGGACTATCTGACCGGCGGTTTTGCCCTTCTGGCAGGAAAAACCGCTGCCGGGGGCGAATATCTGAATGTTCATGCCGATGGTGATGCCCTGTGCGGGGCAGTCGCCGGGGGTCAGCGCGGTCTGTTGGTGATCGCCCATACCAACGCCGCCGCCCGCCGTCTGATGGCGCAGAACCCGGATCTGATCCTCTGCGAAAAGGGCGCGCCGGACGAGCGTTGCTTTGCCACTCTGATACACCGCCCCCGCTGGGAATGCATCACCGGGCACTGGCGGCAGGTCTGGCTGGCGGATGGCGAAGCCTTCCCCGGGGAGGCGGAGCTGCTTGGGCGGCAGCTGCCGGATGCAGCCGTGCATGTGCTGCCCCGCAACGAGGGGCTTCGCGCCATGCTCGGCGCGCTGGATGCGGGGGACGACCCCTTCCGGGAATTGTACAAAGCCCTGCGCCGCGCGGCCTTCCGCTCGGCAGCCGAGGCGGCGTCCTTCACCGGGCTTTCTTTGCCCCAGACCCGGACCGCCCTCCACGCCTTCCATCAGCTGCGGCTGATCGATTACACCCCCGCCCCCTTCGGCTACACGGTGCTGCCCCCGGTCAAATGCAGCCTGAGCGACAGCTGGCTGCTGGGCGCGATCCGTACCGCAGCGGGCAAATAAAACCGTATCAAATGGCGGCAGTGCCGCTTCTTCATATCAAAGGAGGAACCCCAATGGAAAACCAGATCATCACCCCGAAAAAAACGATCTTCTCCGGCATTCAGCCCTCCGGCACCCTGACGCTGGGCAACTATATCGGCGCGCTGCGGAACTTTACCCTTCTGCAGGATGAGTACAACTGCATCTACTGCGTGGTGGATATGCATGCCATCACCGTGCGCCAGAACCCCGCCGACCTGCGCCGCCGCTGCCTGGAGCTGGCCGCCACCTACATCGCCTGCGGTCTGGATCCCAAGAAGAACATCATCTACTGCCAGAGCCACGTCAGCGGTCATGCCGAGCTGGGCTGGATCCTGAACTGCTACACCTACATGGGCGAACTGCAGCGCATGACCCAGTACAAGGATAAGGCCGCCAAGCACGCCGACAACATCAACGCCGGTCTGTTCACCTATCCCGTGCTGATGGCTGCCGATATCCTGCTCTATCAGGCCGATCTGGTGCCCATCGGCGCAGACCAGAAGCAGCACCTGGAGCTGACCCGCGATATCGCCCAGCGTTTCAACGGCGTGTACGGCGATGTGTTCACCGTGCCCGAGGGCTACTTCGGCAAGGTGGGCAGCCGGGTAATGAGCCTGCAGGATCCCACCCGCAAGATGAGCAAGTCCGACCCCGAGGATTGCTACATCGCCATCCTCGACCCCGCCGATGTGATCCGCCGCAAGGTAAAGCGTGCCGTTACCGACAGCGACGGCGAGATCCGCTACGATCCCGCCAACAAGCCCGGCGTAAGCAACCTGCTGTCCATCATTGCCGCCATGACCGGCGACAGCATCGAAAGCGTGGTGGCCGACCTGTCCGGTCAGGGCTACGGCACGCTGAAGAACCGCGTATCCGACTGCATCATCGAGACCCTCAGCCCCATTCAGGAGGAACACAAGCGCCTGATGGCCGACAAGGGCTACCTGCAGGGCATTCTGGACGAGAACGCCCAGCGCGCCAACGCCATCGCCATGCGCACCCTGCGCAAGGTGCAGAAGAAGATCGGCTTTGCCGCCAGAGGGTGACGCACGTCCGACCTGCGTTGCAGGTCGCCCGCGCTTGGAGTAGACGGATCGTTCCGCGCCCTTATGGGGCAGGAGCCCCAACCCTACCCCGGGCGCTTGCTTGGCTGCACGTTCGACCTGCGTAGCAGGTCGCCCGCGCTCATAAGGGACAGCAGTTCCGCGCCCTTATGGGGCAGGGGCCCCAACCCTGCCCCGGGCGCTTGCTTGGTCGCCTCCTCGAGCCTACGGCTCTGCGGGGGCGCCCCCGCCGGAAGCAGCTTGGCTGCGGGGTTCGGGATGGTGTCTGCTGTGGCAACAGCCAACCCAAAAGGCTTCTTCCCCCAGCGGGGGAGGAAGCTGTCAGGCGTAGCCTGACTGATGGTAGGGGTAAATGCAAGGCGCAGGGGACGGTAGTCTTTTGTCTGGGGCGGCAGCCAAGCCGAAACGGTATACCGCCCATGCTCCAAGCACCCTCAGTCTGCCCTTCGGGCAGCCAGCTCCCTCCAGAGGAAGGAGCCTTATGGGGATGCCTGTCCCCACGGACAACAGCCAACCCCAAAGGCTTCTTCCCCCAGCGGGGGAGGAAGCTGTCAGGCGTAGCCTGACTGATGGTAGGGGTCATTGCAAGGCGCAGGGGACGGTAGTCTTCCGCCCCGGGCGTAGCCAACCCGAACCGGCGCACATCCCCGTTCCATTCACCCTCAGTCTGCTTCACAGCCAGCTCCCTCCTGACGGAAGGAGCCTTTTTGGGGGAACTACGGCAGCCGGCTCTCGCCTGACTCTGCTGCCTGTCCCACCCCCCGCAACTCTTTTTCCTCAAAAACAAGGAGGCATCTCTCTATGGAGAACAACCGCTTTGACATCATCATCATCGGTGCAGGCCCTGCAGGTATTTTCACCGCTTTGCAGACCACCGACAATCAGCCCGATGCCCGGGTGCTGATCATCGATACCGGGCGCGCCATCTCCCACCGGGTATGCCCTGCCCGGATCGATGGCAAGTGCAAGCACTGCAACCCCTGCGGCATCGTGCACGGCTGGGCGGGTGCGGGTGCGTTCTCCGATGGCAAGCTCAGCCTCAGCGACGAGGTGGGCGGGCACATCAGCGATTACATCGGGCATAAGCGCGCCATGGAATACATCGGCGCGGCAGACCGCAAGTATCTCCAGTTCGGCGCAAGCAAGACCGTGCACGGGCTCAACAACATCCGCGTGGAGGAGATCGCCTACGAGGCCAGCCGCCACAACATCCATCTGGTGCCCTGCCCCGTGCGCCATCTGGGCACGGAAAACGCAGGCCCCGTGCTGGGCGCCATGCACGATTATCTGGTCGCCAAAACCAACACCACCTTCCTGGAGTTAACCACCGCCGAGGATATCCTCTGCGAGGAAGGGCATGTGGTGGGCGTGCGCATCCGTCGGCAGGGCAAGGAGCCGGAGGTGGTCTACGCCCCCAACGTGGTGGCGGCCCCCGGCCGCGGCGGCGCAAAGTGGCTTACCGAGACTGTATCCCGGCTGGGTCTGCGCACCCAGAACAACGAAGTGGATATCGGTGTGCGCGTGGAGGTGCCCAACTCCGTCATGGATCACCTGACCCGCGACCTTTACGAGGCCAAGCTGGTCTATTACAGCGACACTTATGAAAACAAGGTGCGCACCTTCTGCATGAATCCCGGCGGCGAGGTGAGTCAGGAATACTACGACGGCGGCATCGCCGTGGTCAACGGTCACAGCTACGAGGATCCTGCCAAGCATACCAACAATACCAACTTTGCCATGCTGGTCTCCACCAAATTCACCGAGCCCTTCAACCAGCCCATCGAGTACGGGCGTTATATCGCCCAGCTGGGCAATATGCTTACCGGCGGCCCCATCATGGTGCAGCGTCTGGGCGACCTGCTCAAGGGCAGGCGCACCGACCCCAGCCGTCTGGCCAAGTCCACCACCATCCCCACCCTTTCCACCGCTGTGCCCGGCGACCTGAGCTTCGTGCTCCCCGCCCGCCATCTTACCAGCATCGTGGAAGCCCTGCGCGCCTTCGACCATGTGGCTCCCGGCCTCTACAGCCGGGATACCCTGCTCTACGGCGTGGAGGTAAAGTTCTATTCCTCCAAGGTGCTGGTGGACCGCAACTTTGAAACCACCATCAAGGGTCTCTACGCCATCGGCGACGGCGCGGGCATCACCCGCGGTCTGATGCAGGCCGGCGTAAGCGGCATGGTGGTGGCGGATGCCATCGCCCAGAAGGGATAACAAAAACCGTCCCAAATCATACGAGACCGGATGAAAAATGCCCCCGCAGGGATCCTCTCCTGCGGGGGCTTCTCCATGGATGCTGTGGTTTGCAGGCAGCGCAGCCGCGCCCCCTCAGACCCGGTGCAGCAGCGCAGCCGCCCGGTCTTCTGCCGGCTTTGTTCCCTCCACCATCCGCTGAATGTATGCCCCGCTGCTCATCCCCAGCCGCCCGGCTTCGGTGACCAGCCGTTCATAGGCTGCTTTGTCCATCCGCAGACAGATGCATACCTGATCCGGCGGGCAGCGATACTCGCATAATCCCTGTGTGTCCTTGAAAAACTTGCTTTTCATAGACATTCCCTCCGCAGCATCCTATGCCGCCCGGTGCGCCGGGGTTCCGGGTGCAGGAAACATCCTTCCCCTGTGCGGCTCTCTCTATGCACCACGGGGCAAAGTGTGGTATAATGCATCCGCGACCCATCAACAGGAGGTTCACCCTATGCTTGCGACGATTCTCCGCTTTGCCGCCACCATAGCGGCAGTCCCGCTGTGCGCCCATCTGATGGACGGCGTACATCTGATCGATATGCACAACGCCATCGTGCTGGGCGTGGTGCTGGCGGTGATCTATACCCTTTTGCGCCCCCTTTTGCGGCTGGTGCTCAAGATCCCTAATTTCTGCACCCTCGGTCTGGTGGATATCCTTGTGGATGCCCTGCTGGTCAACTGGATGCCCCAGCTGGTCAAGAACAGCGTGGTCATTGACAACTTCCTCTGGGCGCTGGCGGTTTCGCTGGCGGTAAACGCCCTGCGGCTGATCGTGGATATCGTTTTTGACGCGGACGACCGCCGGGGCCGGAAAAAGGAAGACTGATTCCACCCTTTGTTTGCTGCGAAAGGATGAAGACCCATGCATATTCTGCTGGTGAACGATGACGGCATCACCGCCGTCGGTATTACCGCACTTTTGAAAGAAGCCGCCGCCCGGGGTCACCGGGTCACCATGGCTGCCCCCGACCGGCAGCAGAGCGCGGCCAGCCACCGGCTTACCCTGTCCGAACCCATCATGATGCACCCCTTCACCACCGGGCTGCCCGGGGTGGAGGCGTATGCCATCAAGGGCTCCCCTGCCGATTGCGTGCGGGTGGCGCTGCTGGGCGGGCTGGTGACCGATCCGGTGGATGTGGTCATCTCCGGCATCAACAACGGGCTGAATGCGGGCATGGATGCCCACTACAGCGGCACCCTCGGCGCAGCCATGGAGGGCGCCATGCTGGGCCACCGGGCGGTAGCCGCCTCCATCGGCTGGAATGCGGACGAGGTTTCCCTTGCCGCTTTGGCAGCCCTGACCCTCGACTGGGCGGAGCGGTACTGCCGTATCCCTGCCCAGCCCGTCAGCGTGCTGAACATCAACGCCCCCGGCGGTGCAGGCGCGGATTGGAAGCCCGCCGTCTATGCGCCCATGGATACCTCCTGCCGCCGGGATCGCTACGAGCGGCGGGAAAGCCCCTTCAATGGCGCCTATTTCTGGCTGGCGGGGGACGGCGATGCCCAGCCCATTGATGAGGGCAGCGACAACTGGTATCTGGAAAAAGGGCATGTGACCGTTACCATGCTGGGCAATTTCGGCAGCCTTGTCCCTCAGCAGTGGGAAACGCTGGGCATCTGATGTACCCCATCCGGGAGGAACTATGCAGGATTCACAAGAGCTTCTGGAGCGCCTGAACCGCCGGGGCGCGCCGCTGAGCAAAGGACACAGGCGGATCGCGGAATACATCGGCCGCCATTACGACAAGGCGGTATCCATGACCGCGGGCATGCTGGGGCGCGCCTGCGATGTAAGCGAAAGCACCGTGGTGCGCTTTGCCTATGCCATGGGCTACGAGGGCTACCCCGAGCTGCAGGCCACTTTGCGCTCGCTGGTGCGCCAGCGGCTTACCGCCGAGCAGCGTTTCGCCCTCACCGCCGCCATCGACCCGGATAACCTGATGCAGACCGTTCTGCGCAACGATATGCAGAACATCCGCAAGACCGTGGATGCCCTGAGCCGGGAGGCGTTCGAGCAGGCGGTCAGCGCCATTATCCGGGCAAGGCGCATCTATATTATCGGTCTGCGCTCCGCAGCCCCGCTGGCGCAGTTTATGTACCACTACCTGCATCAGGTCTGCGACGATGTGGTGCTGGCGGGCAACGCCACCGTGGATGCCTGTGAAGAGGTGGAGCGCATCACCGGCGAGGATGTGCTCATCGGCATCAGCTTTCCCCGCTATTCCAGCCGCACAGTGGAGTGCATGGGGCTGGCACGGCAGGGCGGCGCAACGGTCATCGGCATCACCGACGGGGATATGTCGCCCCTGCGGGAGGCCTCCCACATCTGCCTGTGCGCCGCCACCGACATGGCCGGCTTTGTGGACAGCCTTGCCGCGCCCCTGTCGCTGATCAATGCGCTGGTGCTGGCGGCGGGTCTGAGCCGCAGCGACGCGCTCCGGGAGCATTTCAAACGGCTGGAGGGCATCTGGGATGCCCACAGCGTATACACCGACAAGGCGGAGGAATGATCCGCCGGTTCTGAGCGAGTACCATGCCGGGCAGCCCGCAGCGTTCCCGGCGTACCGGATAGGAGAACTATGAAGCACATTATCGTTATCGGCGGCGGCGCAGCCGGATTGCTGGCTGCCATGGGCGCAGCCGGACAGGATACCCGGGTCACCCTGCTGGAGAAGAACGAAAAGCTGGGCAAGAAGATCTACATTACCGGCAAGGGCCGCTGCAACGTGACCAACGACTGCACCCCGGAGAGCTTCCGTACCCAGGTGGTCAAAAACCCCCGTTTCCTTTTCAGCGCCCTCAGCGCCTTCGCCCCGGCGGATATGATGGCGCTTTTGGAGCGGCTGGGCTGCCCGGTAAAGACCGAGCGGGGCAACCGGGTGTTTCCCGTCAGCGAAAAGGCCAGCGATGTGACCCGCGCTTTGGAAAAGGAGCTGCGCCGTCTGGGCGTGCAGATCCGGCTGAACAGCGGTGTCCGCTCGGTGGATGCGACCGACGGGCGCATCACCGGCGTTACGCTGGAGGACGGCGGCTTTCTGGCTGCCGATGCGGTCATCGTCGCCACCGGCGGCATGAGCTACCCCACCACCGGCTCCACCGGCGACGGGTTCAAGTGGCTTTCCGCCTTGGGGCATACGGTATATCCCGCTTTGCCCACCCTGATCCCCCTCACCAGCGACGCCCGCTGGGTCACGGAATTGCAGGGGCTCAGCCTGCGCAATGTGCGCCTTACCCTGAAGAGCGGCAAGAAAAAGCTCTACACCGAGCTGGGCGAGATGCTCTTTACCCATTTCGGCATCACCGGCCCGCTGGTGCTCAGCGCATCGGCGTACATGGCAGAGCTGGCGCCCGACGAAGTATCCCTCACCCTTGATTTGAAGCCCGGTCTGACCCACGAGCAGCTGGATGCCCGCATCCAGCGGGATGTGGCGGAGGCGGGGCGCAAGCAGCTGGGCACGGTGTTGTGCGGGCTGTATCCCGCCCGTCTGGCAGAGATCATGGCGCAGCTGTGCGTGCTGGGCTGGACAGCCCCCGCCTGCGAACTGACCCGGGAGGCCCGCACTGCGCTGGTGGAGCGCACCAAGGCATTGGAGATCCCGGTCTCCGGCACCCGTCCCCTCAGCGAGGCGGTGGTCACCCGCGGCGGCGTCAGCGTGAAGGAGCTGAACCCCGCCACCATGGAATCCAAGCTGGTCAGCGGGCTGTACGTGGCAGGCGAGCTGCTGGACGTGGATGCCCTTACCGGCGGGTACAATCTGCAGATCGCCTTTTCCACCGGTCTGCTGGCAGGCAGGTCTGCCCGGGCATAAGCCCCGGTATGCCGCCCATGAAGAGAAAACCTTCCGCTGCCCCGCAGCGGCTTAAGGGCGTCGGCCCTTCCTATCATCTACAGTTTGGAGTCTTCACCTATGCAGTTTATCGTATTGGATCTGGAATGGAACCAGCCGGTCAGCTACCAGAGCTCGGCCTACCGCAAGGTGGGCGACAGCCTGCTCTTTGAGGTGATCCAGATCGGCGCAGCCAAGCTCAACGAGCGGCTGGAGATCGTGGATACCATCAGCGTGCCCATCTGTCCCACCCATTATATGACCATCCACCCCCGGGTTAAGCGCATGACCGGGCTTACCATGGATGTGCTGGCCGATGCCCCCAACTTTCCCGAGGGCATGGAGCAGTTTCATCAGTGGTGCGGGGAGGATTGCGTCTTTGTTACCTGGGGCTGCGACGATGTGAGCGTGTTGCAGCAGAATGTGGATTTCTTCCGCTTTGAAAAGCCCCTGCCCAAGATGTACGACCTGCAGCGGCTTTATGCCGCCGCCATGAAGCTGAGCGGGCAGACCGCCCTGAAGACCGCCATGGAGGCGCTGGAGATCCAGCCGGAGGAGGACCGTGCTTTTCACAACGCGGAGCATGATGCATACTATACCGCATTGGTGATGCGCAAGCTACCCGATCCCCTGGCAGTGCTGGGGTACGAGGAGCATCCCCGCAAGCTGTGCCACAACGAGCGGCGCAGCCGTTTCCGCGCAACCAACACGGTCAAGTCGGTGCGGGAAGCCATGGAGAGCAAGGATCTGCTTACCCCCAAGTGTCCCACCTGCGGTCAGCCCACCGAGCGGATCACCGAGCTGGTGCCCCAGGCCACCGGCAAGTATGTGGCGCTGAGCAAGTGCAAGCACCATGGCGCCATGTTCGTGAAGGTGCGCTTCGCTTTGCTGCCCGACGGCCAGAAGGGCATGCACCTGAGCGTGCTGCCCGCCAACCGCCAGACCTCTGCCTATGTGCATACCAAGGAGCTGCAGTACCAGCTCAAGCGC
The DNA here is from genome assembly GCA_017516765.1 of Clostridia bacterium. Classification (GTDB taxonomy): domain Bacteria; phylum Bacillota; class Clostridia; order Christensenellales; family Aristaeellaceae; genus Limiplasma. The sequence continues at coordinate 12,530 of JAFXBE010000055.1, forward strand.
AAGCGCGGGGATTATGACGGGTTCGATGTGGAAAATCTGGAAGGAGCCATGAGCTCCAATATGCCGTTTGAGGATGCCTGAGCGGTGGTGAAAAAAGGGGGTGTTATGCCCCCTTTTTGGGTATTTTCCCCCCCGGTGGGGGTGGGTGCAGCACCCAAGCGTTTTCGCTGCGCGGGCTGGGTATAGATCCCCGCAGTGCCGCTGCGTGGAACTGGGTGGGGCTGCGCGCCCCACACCTGCGCAAGAAGCCTCCCCTGTGCAAGGGGAGGTGGCACGGCTTTGCCGTCTCTCCTTCAAGGCTCCCCTGTGTAAGGCACCGGAGGGAAGCGCGTGCCCAGTGGGCACTTGCACGAAGTGCAAAGCGACCCGCAGGTGGGGAGTGAAACGAGCAGAGGGCACGGTTAGTGCGCTCTGCGACG
>JAFXBE010000048.1 GCA_017516765.1 Clostridia bacterium
AGAGGTATGGTCGGGCCGCAGCCCTCCGATTGTCAATCCGAAACCAGCGGCGTGCATTGCGGCCCAAAGCCGACCTGTGGTCGGCTTTGGGCTTCGGCGCTGCGGGAGCGCTATCGCGCTGTCCTCACGCCTCGGTTCACTGCGTTCACCCTTCCGGTGGTTTCGGAACCCTTGCGTAGCAAGGGGTTCCTATCGCCGTTTGCCGCCCGGGGAGCCGTAGGCTCCTAGGCAAATGGTGCAAAAGTCGTCAAAAAAGCCGCCGCAGGCGTGTTTTTTGACGAGCTGAAATGCCGTGAGCCAAACAGCTCACGGCATTTTTGGTACGTGTACTATGTAAATTATCTGCGCTTGCGTCCGTCGTCCAGATAACGCTTCAGCTCCTGCGGGTTTTCGACGACGCGCCCGCAGCCGATCACCACGTTTTTGTCGGGATCCTCGGCGCAGGAACAGGGTACCTTCAGAGCCTCGGCAATGGCTTCGCACAGACCGTACAGTTGTGCACCGCCGCCGGTGAGCAGGATACCGTACTCGAAAATATCGGAAGCCAGCTCTGCCGGAGTGTGTTCCAGCACGCTCTGAATGCTTTCTGTCAGCTGACGCAGGGGGTCTTCCAGCGCTTCGGTGATGTCGTCGCTGTAGATACGCATGGTCTTGGGCAGACCGGAGATCATATTCCGCCCGCTGACGTCCATATAGATCTGTTCGGCGCGGGGGGTGGCGGAGCCGAGATGGATCTTCAGCTCGTCTGCGGTGCGCATGCCGATCAGCAGATGATGCTTGCGCCGCAGATGACGGATGATGGCTTCGGTGAAGGCATCGCCGCCCACCTTGACGGAATCCTCCACCAGTACCCGGTTCATCGAAATAACCCCCATATCGGTCACGCCGGCACTGATGTCTACGATCAGCGTGCCGTAGGAGCTGTCGATGGGCAGACCCGCGCCCAGCGCAGCTGCCAGCGAACGGTGAATCAGCTGGGTGCGCTTAGTGCCAACGTCGAACATGGTGGAGATCAGGCTTCGGCGTTCGGTTTCGTTTACGCCGCTGGGTACAGCCATTACTGCCCGGGGACGGGAGAAGAAACGCTTGCCGATCACCTGACTGACAAATGCTTTGAGCATGGTGCTCGCCAGATCAAAATCCACGATCGCACCCGTGCGCAGGGGACTGACGACGAGGATGTTGCCCGGTGCGCGGCCGATCATTTTTTCCGCTTCTTCACCGATGGCGAGGATCTGCCTGCTGTCCCGCTCTACAGCTACCACGGCGGGCTGATCAAGCTGTATGCCGCGATCCTTCATGTAGATCAATACGCGGGAGGTTCCCAGATCGATGCCGATATCACTGACACGTGCCATTACTTATGCTTACGCCTCCTTGGGTGACGGTACATTCTAAATGCTGTTTGCACAGCTCTACCTTTGGAAGTATTCGCCACCGGCGGCAGGAATCCTGCTTTTTGCCCCGGGTGGGCTGGGGTTGTTGGATGCGCGCGATTTACAGAAAGGGTTGCGGGTGATAGAATATGGCTTACAGGAGACCCTGAGGTGGAAAATACCGTTGCGACCACACGCCCTGATGGGTGCAGAAGAGATGCAGAAGAGGCACCGCCGGCCGGGGTCTCCTTACAGCTGTGTGTTTATGTGCGGCAGGGGTCGCATCAAAGCATACGGGGCTGTTTCTCTGCGCTCTGCCGGTATTTGCGGCGGGTGGCATCGCCGCCCCGGAGATGGCGCACTGCCTTGTTATAGCTCAGCACCGCCTGCACCTGTGCTGCCAGCGTTTTGTTCAGCTGCGGCAGGCGCAGTTTCATTTCTTTGTGAACGGAAGATTTACTGATCCCGAAATGCTGCGCTGCCCGCCGCACGGTGGCTCCCGTATCGGCAATGTACTGCGCCACGGCAATGCAACGTTCTTCAAGTGGCTGCTGCATAAAAAACCCTCCCAGCGTTTTGGAAAGCATATGCGCGCAGACAGCCAAAATAGCATGAAAACAACAGCTTGGATTCCTCATCATTTTTTAAGAAATCTCCCAGTAAATCCTCAAGCATTGCCGCAACTTCTGTGCTACAATAACAGCGTAATAAGGAGGGTGCATATGGCTAACTACACGATCGACGATATTGAAATGCTCCGCAAGAAGAGCGGCATTACCTACGAAGAAGCAGTCAACCTGCTGGAGTACCATAACGGCAGTCTTGCCCGTTCCCTGATCGATCTGGAAAAGAACGGCAGGTTGAAGGAGGACGGCCCCACCATACGCACAAGCGCTTCCGGCAACCGGAGCTGGCTGAAAACGCTATTTGACAAGCTCTACCGGCTCAGGCTCATGGTGCGCTGCGACGGAACGGTGGTGGTAAACCTGAGCAGTCTGTTCGTACTTGCCACGTTTATGCTTGCACCGCATCTGGTGATCATTGGTCTGATCGTTTCGCTGGTGCTGGGCTACCGCATTTCCATTGACCGGAAAAACCCGGCTTTCGCCAACGATACCTTTGACAGCATGGTACAGAATGCAAGGAATAACGTGCAGAACACCATGCAGTCCTTCACCCGCAGTTTTTCGGGCGAAGAGCAGCAGGCGCAGCAGCCGGAGGATACGGAGCGGGTGCGCAGCCAGAGCGCAGCCAGCGGTACCCGGCCTGTGAATGTGCAGTTCCCGGGCGGCGGTCAGGTGGATGTGCGTTCGGATGACGACGGCTATCATGAAGCGGATATTGGCTGAACAAGGCAGGAGGAAGAAATATGAGCAGGATCCTGATTGTAGAAGACGAGGTAAAAATCGCTCGGTTTGTTACCCTGGAATTGCAGCATGAAGGTTACGAGGTACAGGCGGCCCATGATGGGCGCACCGGTCTGGAAATGGCATTGGAATGGAAGCCGGATCTGATGATCCTGGACCTGATGCTGCCGGGGCTGAGCGGTATCGAAGTCTGCCGCCGCCTGCGCCAGACCAGCGATCTGCCCATTATCATGCTGACCGCCAAGGACGATGTGAGCGACAAGGTGATGGGTCTGGATATGGGTGCGGACGATTACATGACCAAGCCTTTTGCGATTGAGGAGCTGCTTGCCCGTATCCGTGTAAGCCTGAAGAAGCACCGTGTGGATGTGGCGGAAGACAGCGGCGCAAAGGAGGCGGGCGGTCTGCGGATCGAGCCTGCCAACTACAGCGCCAGCTTCTCCGGTACGCCCATTACCCTTACCAAAAAGGAATTCGATCTGCTCAACTACCTTTGGCAGCACGAAAACCATGCCATCACCCGGGATGAACTGCTGACCAACGTATGGGGCTACGAGTTTACCGGCGATACCAATATCGTGGATGTGTACATCCGTTACCTGCGCCAGAAGATCGACGATAAGTACGGCATCAAGACCATCCATACCATTCGAGCTGTGGGGTATATGTTCCGCTATGAGCAAAAAGCATAAAGAAGTAACCCTGAACGCTGAGGAGATCGGGGAGGGGAGCGGAGCAGCCCCCCGCAAGGAAGAAAAGCCCCTGACCATCAACCGGCTTTCCGACTGGATTCATGGCGGTCTGGTGAACGCCCTCAGCCATCTGCGGCTGTCCCTTACGCTGCGCATCGCCCTGCACCATGCGGGGCAGATGCTGCTGACCACGATCCCGGTGCTGCTGGCGCTTACCATTACCCTTTGCGCGCTGGAGGTTCCCCGGGCAAGAGAAGCCATGCGGCAGGTAGCAGAACTGGAGCCTGCTCAGGAAACCGTTTATTCCGAAGAACAGCTCCGTTCGCTTACAGCCAGCGAAGCTTATCTGACCGAAGAAGCCGTGCCCAAGGGACTGGCCAGTCTGGAATACCGTTTCAAGCTGGCGGCATCCTCTTTTGAAGAGAACCGTACCGACGGCATCCTGCTGCATTTCGACAGCGAACGGGGCGGTCTTGTAATCCGCTACCCTGTGGAGCACCTGAAGCGTTCACTGAAGGTGATGTTCTGGGTGGTGCTGGGTGCAGACCTTTTCCGTATTCTGTACATGATCAGCCGCAGGAAGCGACTCAACAAGCATGTACTCAAGCCGATTTCTGATATGGCAGAGATCGCAGCCACCCTCAGCGCCAATAATCTGAGCGACCGCATCAATGTAGAGGGCGCAAAGAACGAATTGAAGGATCTGGCTCTGGTCATCAACGGCATGCTGGACCGTATCGAGCTGAGTTATAACAGCCAGAAGCAGTTTGTCAGCGATGCTTCCCACGAGCTGCGCACCCCCATTGCCGTTATTCAGGGCTATGTGAGCATGCTGGAGCGTTGGGGCAAGACCGATCCCGAGGTGCTGGACGAAGGCATCAGCGCCATTTCTCAGGAAGCCTCCGGCATGAAGGAACTGGTGGAAAGGCTTCTGTTCCTTGCCCGCCACGACAAGAAGACCCTGATGCTGGAAATGGAGGTCTTTGACCCGCTGGAGGTAATGAGCGAGCTGCACCGGGAAGCCAGGATGCTTTCCGATGAACACGAGTTTGCACTGGAGCCTGCGGAAAACGCCCTCATCAACGGCGATAAGGGGATGATCAAGCAGCTGATGCGCGTATTGGTGGATAACGCCATTAAGTATACCCCTGCGGGCGGCAGGATCACCCTTGGCATGCGCAAGGACGGTAAACGCTGCATCCTTTCGGTTACCGATACTGGCACCGGCATTTCGCCCGAAGACCTGACGCGGGTTTTTGATCGCTTTTACCGCTGCGACGAGGCGCGTAAAGCACAGAGCGCAGGTCACGGTCTGGGGCTGTCCATTGCCAGGATCATTGCGGTGGCCCATGGCGGTAAGATCCGTGTGCGCAGCAAGGTAGGGGTAGGGACCACCTTCTCTGTGCTGTTACCTACCGAAGATTAAATGCCAATAATTAATTAATCTCCAACAAGAAAACTTCTTGTTGGAGAATTTTATTTGTGTAACGAAAACCCCCGCTTCGAGCGGGGGTTCAGAAAGCTTAAAGCTATGAGTCCATTCGTAAAGCCCCATGTTAGAATAGTAGAAGGTCTGCCAACCGCTACTAAAGAAAAGGAGAATACGAATGGACAAGAATACTTTAGCACATACCACATGGGAATGTAAATATCACGTTGTGTTTGCGCCAAAATATCGTAGACAGATAGTTTATGGGA
>JAFXBE010000107.1 GCA_017516765.1 Clostridia bacterium
TCGCAGGACTACAATCAGCAGAGCTACGGACAGCAGGGATATAGCCAGCAGGGCTATACCCAGCAGACTGCCGCCCAGCCCGGCGGGTATGCTTCGCAGGATTACACCCAGCAGAGCTACGGTCAGCAGGGATATAACCGGCAGGGCTATACCCGGCAGACTGCCGCCCAGCCCGGCGGGTATGCTTCGCAGGATTACACCCAGCAGAGCTATGGACAGCAGGGATATAGCCAGCAGGGCTATACCCAGCAGACTGCCGCCCAGCCCGGCGGGTATGCCTCGCAGGACTACAATCAGCAGAGCTACGGACAGCAGGGATATAGCCAGCAGGGCTATACCCGGCAGAACGCTGCCGCCCAGCCCGGTGGGTATGCTTCGCAGGACTACAATCAGCAGAGCTACGGTCAGCAGGAATATAACCGGCAGGGCTATACCCAGCAGACCGCTGCGACCCAGTCCGGCAGCGATGCCCGGCAGAACGCCGCTCCGCAGGCAACGGCGCAGGATTATGCCGATCAGGGGCAGCGGAAGCAGTCCGGTCAGGTATCGACACTGCTTTCCGAACTGCCCGGTGTCCTGAAGCAGTCTTATACTGCCCCGGATCAATTGCTGTGGACGCTGTTCAATCGTAACGATGTGGTCATCGGGCCTATCGTGCTGGCGGTTACGCTGGTGGTGGTGTTTCTTGGCGCAATGGCGGCAGTGCGCGGTGTGGTCAGCGTAATCTTCCGACTGATCACCGCGCTTACGGGTATCAACCTTGCCAACAGCACCGCTGCCCTCCGGAAGAGTATCGACTACGTCGCGGGACAGATCGCACCGGCAGTGGGCGGTATCGCCGTACTTTGTCAGATCATTGCCATTGTTGTGCCGGTTGCTGTGGTGCTGCTGTATATTTATCTGGTGCACCGGCGCCGCATCAAGTGGATCGCCGCACTGGAGATGATCACCGTGACCACCGCCACGACGATCCCCGTTGCGCTGCTGGGCATGCTTGCATCGATGGTGTCGCCGATCCTTGCCGTGTTTACGATGGTTCTGGGCAATGTGATCGCTTACCTGCAGGTCGGGCCCATGCTGGACATCGTTCTGGGCGGTACGGAGCAGGAGCGGAGAAATGCCAAAATGGTCTGCATTCCCATTGCGGTGCTGCTTACCCTTGCTCTGGTCCTGGGGCTGGGCGGTAACCTGTCTGGCAATGTGTTCGTGCACATGATCTCTCTGCTGCGGAATATGGGTACGGCGGCATGAGTGAGCATGTGAAAAAAAACCTCTGGCGAGTCCTGCTTGCTGTGGGCACCGCTGCTGTGGTGCTGCTGCTGGGCATCTGGGCGGTATCGCTGATCCGGCAGGAGCGGCAGGCGATACAGACGGATGGGGGCAAGCAGCTTGCTGCCGCCGCGCAGCGGATGGATACCATCGCCATCGAAGCGGTGCTGGATCCCGACGGGAAGGCTATGCAGGTATCCCAGCAGCTTACCCTGACCCTGCGCACCGAAGAGCCCCGGCAGGAGCTGGCGCTGCGTACATGGCCCAATGCTTTTTTGAAACCCGATACATCCCCCATTGCCGGCAACGGGGATTGCTGCCCCGATGGGTTTTCTGCCGGTTCTCTGGTCATGGCGCAGGCGCAGGTGGAGCAGAACGGGCAGACCACCGATGCCCTCTACCGCTACACAGACGAGGAGAAGACCCTGCTGTCCATCCCGCTGGCGGAAAGCTGGCAGCCGGGCGAGACATTGCAGGTAAACCTGCGGTATACCGTCAACTTTCCCCATGCCATGTACCGCTTCGGCTGGTGGGGAGATACCTTTATGGCAGGACACGCCTTTGCGGTGCCTGCCCTGTGGCAGGACGGCGCATACCGTGCCGACAGCTGGCTGCCCATCGGCGACCCCCTCAGCGGGGAATGCGCCAACTACACCCTGCGGCTGACCGCACCCAAGGACTATGTATGCGCCGCAGGCGGCAGCATCACCGGTGTGGCCCGAACGGGTGATAGCGTTACCTATACGATCGAAGCGCAGGCGGTGCGGGATCTGGGGCTGGTCATCAGCCGGGATCTGAAAAAGGTCACCCGCCAGAGCGGCGATATCCTGCTGGAGGCGCTGGCAGCGGATCAGGCAACGGCGCGACGTATGCTGGATACGGCAGAGGCTTCGCTGGCGGCGTATTCGGAACGCTTCGGCGTGTATCCCTGGCCGGTCTACAGCGTATGCGGCCTGCCGCTGGGCGTAAGCGGTGCAGAGTATACCGCCCTTTCCATGGTCGCTGCCGATCAGGAGGGGGAGCGGTTGGAGTATGCCGTCGCCCATGAAACCGCACACCAGTGGTGGTATGGGCTTGTGGGCAGCGATTGCGCTACCCATCCGTGGATGGACGAAGCCCTTTGCGAATACAGCCTGCTGTGCTATGTGCAGGATCGCTACGGCGACCGTGCCCGGGAAGAACTGCGGCAGACCCGTATCGAGCCTGCTATGCGCATTACCGTAGCGGGGCAGGCGACTCCGGGCGCACCGCTGGATTATTTCGAAACCGCCACCGATTACGCTGTTCTGGTTTACGGGCGGGCTGCTGCGCTTCTCTGTGCGGCAGACGAGCTGCTGGGTGGAAGAATGAACGATGCACTGAAACACTATGCGCAGCAGCATGCCTTCGGCATTGCAGACCGGGAGGATCTGCCCCGGGCTGTTCTGGAAAGCACGGGTGAAGATATCGAGCCGTTGATGGTGGACTATCTGGATACCTATCTTTTGAACTGATACTGCAGCCGTACGAAAGGAAGGGTAAGAATGGATCGGGATTACAACAAGCATACAGCGGTCATTATTCCTGCCTATAAGCCGGATGACAGACTGCCGCCCTATGTGGCCGCCCTCCGGGATGCCGGTGTGGGCAAGATCGTGATCGTGGACGACGGCAGCGGAGAAGCCTTCGCAGAGCTGTTCGGCAGCATCCCTCAGGATGATGCGGTGCATATCATTTCCTACACCCCCAACGCAGGAAAGGGCGTTGCGCTGAAGCGGGGCATGCAATACCTGCTGGATTCCTGCCCGGACAGCCGCTATGTGATCACCGCCGACAGCGACGGGCAGCACACCGTCAAGGACGTGCTGCGCATGGCGGAAAGCCTTCAGGAGGACGATACCGGGCTTCTTCTGGGCAGCCGCGATTTCGATCAGCCGGATGTGCCTTTCAAGAGCCGCAACGGCAACAAGATCACCTCCACGGTGTTCAAGCTGTTCTACGGCGTTTGGGTATCCGATACCCAAACGGGGCTGCGGGGGTTCTCCTCCGGTCTGCTGCCCACCATGATCGCCGTAAAGGGCGAGCGGTACGAGTATGAGATGAATATGCTCATCGAATGCGCCAAGCAGAAGCTGCCCATGCGCCCGCTGCCCATCCAGACCGTGTACGAGAACAACAACGAGGGCAGTCATTTCCGCGCCGTACGGGACAGCGCGCGCATCTACAGCGTTATTCTGGCAGGGTTTTTCAAGTTTATCAGCGCATCGCTCATCAGCTTTGTGGTGGACTACGCCCTGTACCTGCTCTTTAACCTGCTGCTGAAGAATGTGCCCTCCCTGACCGGCGAGGTGAACGTATTTTTCCTGCGCTTTGTGCCCCACATCACCATTGCCACGGCGGGGGCGCGGATCCTGTCGGGCATATTCAACTTCACGGTCAACCGGAAATTCGTCTTTGCGGATCAGAACAGGGTCTCCCGTTCCTTCCCCCGGTATCTGACGGTTTTCCTGCTCAATATGATCCTCTCGGCGGCATTGACCAGCGGATTGCATCTGTGGCTTGGCTGGAGCGAGAATCTGGTTAAGATCCCCGTGGATATCCTGCTGTTCATCCTCAGCTACAAGCTGCAGCAGAACTGGGTGTTTGCGCCGGAAAAAAAGAAGACCGTCTGAGCCCGGATCCCGGATGGTTCAGAACGGCAACAAAAAAGCTGCGCCCCCCTTCCGGACGGGCGCAGCCGCTTTGCCCCCGAAGGGGCGTATGCCTGCAGGTTACCGCAGCGCTTTGGGAATGCATTCTTCGCTGCGGTTCTGGCAATTGGCACAGTTGCCGCCGCAATGGCTCAGCTGCACGTTTTCACCAAGAATATGCATGGTATGGAGTCCGCCGCTTTCGCCGTCGTCTTCAAAGCCGTATTTGCTGAAGAAGGGACGGGTATCGGCGGGGGTCTCCAGCGCAATGCGGGCGGCGTTGTGGGTAAGCGCCTTGAACAGCAGAAGGCGGATCAACAGATCGCCATAGCCCTTGCCCCGCTCGGCGGGCAAAACGCCCAGACAGCCCAGCCGGAAGGCGCCGTCCTGCCACCACAGGCGGGCAGAACCAACAGGCTTGCCCTCGCGGTAGACCACCACCTGCTGTGCCATGGCATCCAGCGGATCGGCGGCAAAGCCGAAAACCGCCTCGCGTACGCAAAGCGCCTCCGAGATATCACTCCCTGTAGGGAACCATTTGCCCTGTACCATAATCATAACCTCCCGAAGTAACTGCCGAAACAGAAAGGAATGTACCGAACATGGAAAAGGAAAAGATCGAACGGATCAACGAACTGGCAAGGATCAAGAAGATCCGTCCGTTGACGGAAGAGGAACTGGCAGAGCATAAGGTGCTGCGCCAGGAATACATTGCCGGCTTCCGCGAGAATATGAAGGCCATTCTGGAAAACGTGGTCATTCAGGAAACCGACGGCTCCCGCCGCCCCCTTCAAAAGAAAGAGGACAAGCATTCCTGAGCCTGCCCAACACTCTTATTTTACTATATCCTGCGTCGTATTTCAACGGGAAAATTTCTTGAAAAACCCTTGTAGAAACGGCATTTTTCGGTTATAATGAAACCGAACCAAAGGGGTAGGAAAAACAATCCCACACTTGCCGCGGCGCGATACAGCCGCAGGATGTGATGACACGGCGGCGATGTGCCGGCGAAGCGGTTTTCACAACCAGTTCCTCCCCGCTGCGCCGTATGCGGCAAATCTAACAGGAAAGAGGCGTTTCCATTGAACAGTAACGACCAGCTCAACACCCAGGCCCCCATCGAGGAAGAACCCAGAGATCTCATCGAAGGCATCGATGAAGACGGCAACAATGTTCTGCTGGAAGTGGTACGCTATTTCTTCTACAACGGTGAAGAGTACGTTGTCCTGGGCGATGCCCACGAAAGCGACTGCGACTGTGAATGCGAACATTGCGAAGGCTGCGCGGACGAAGACGAAGACGCCGTTAACCTCTACATTATGAAGGTCGTGGAAACCGAAGAGGACGGCGAAGAGATGGAAACCTTCGAGCCCGTAGAAGACGAAGCCCTGCTCGAGAAACTCATTGACGTTGTTCAGGCCGATTTCGAAGCTGACGAAGCATTCGACGACGAGTAAACAAGTTGCTCCCCGCAGAGGCGGATTTGGACTTTCCGACCCATCCGACCGGCAGGCTGCCGTTACGATACATTTGGTAAGCCCGGATTCGAGCAGGCAGGAAACTGAATATTCACAGCCGAGCGGGCAGGTTCCCGCTCGGTTTCGTATTGAAGCGAAACAGATCACGGAGGAATGATCCCCATGGAACGTTTGCATGTGCTGGGTACCGGCAACGCAGCGGTGACCCGCTGCTACAACACCTGCTTTGCGCTGGAGAAGCAGGGCGAATACCTGCTGTGCGATGCGGGCGGCGGCAACGGCATCCTGCACCAGTTGAAACTGGCAGGCATCGGCTTTGGCAGCATCCATCACTTCATCATCACCCATGCCCATTGCGACCATCTGCTGGGGGCGGTGTGGGTGCTGCGCATGGTGGGTACTGCCATGAAGGGCGGCACCTATCAGGGGCAGCTGCACATCTACTGCCACCGATCCATCATTGAGGGGCTTACAGCCATGGCAAAGCTGATGCTGCCCGCGGCCATCAATGCCTTTCTGGGCGACCGCATCCTTTTCCATCCGGTGGAGGATGGGGTACAGGAGCAGATCATGGGGCATACCGTCACGTTTTTCGATATCGGCTCCACCAAGCTGCTGCAGTACGGCTTTACCCTGCTGCTGACGGGCGGACAGAAACTGTGCTGCCTTGGCGACGAGCCCTATAACCCGGCATGCGCCCGCTGGGTGGAGGGCAGCAGCTGGCTGCTCAGCGAGGCGTTCTGCCTCTATGAGCACAGGGAGATCTTCAAGCCCTACGAGAAGCATCACAGCACGGTGATGGATGCCGCCAGACTGGCCCAGTCGCTGGGGATCGCCCATCTGGTGCTCTGGCATACCGAAGACAAATATCTGGATGAACGGAAACTGCTCTACACCCGGGAAGCCCGGTCGGAATACTCCGGCGATGTGTATGTGCCCGACGATCTGGAGGTTATTTCGCTGGCGTAATCTTTTTGCCTGCCGATAGGGCTTCCAGCATGGAACGCAGCCGCGGGGGAACGGGTACGCCGCACAAGGCAAGGTTTTCCAGCAGCGAAAGGCATTCGTTGCTGATGTACATCCACAGTACCGCAGTAAAAAACATGGTATTGCCTTCGTGCAGGAGACGATCCAGCCCGTAGGCGATCAGCAGTACGGCAAGCATGGCGGCTTTGTGCAGAAGTCCCTTGTAGCCCGCTGCGCTGCTCAGCCTGCCGTTTTCTGTATGGCGGCTTTTTCCCCGGGCGGCAGCCAGAACGCCGGTCAGGTAATCACCGGCCATCAGAAGAACCAGAAAAACAGCTCCCCGGCATTCCGACCGGGTGATGCCCTGCAGAAAGCCAAGCACGGCAGCCCCGCCCCTGAGCAAAAGATCATAGGTATGCAAAAAGAAATCCCGCATCGGCACATGTCCCCCTTCAGGGTACGGTATGCGCCGGTGCGGGATTTATGCTGCCCGTTACCGGTCCACCACAGGGTCGTCGCCCTGCCGGTTCAGGTACCGGTCAACGATAAAGCGGGGACGGTGCTTGGTTTCGTTGTAGAGCTTGCCCACATATTCACCGATCACGCCCAGGGAGAGCAGCTGGATGCCGCCGATCAGCCAGATGGAGCCCAGCATACTGGTCCAGCCCGCTACGGTTTTGCCGCTGAGCCACGCGATCAGGGCATAGAGGAGCATAAAGAGCGAAACGATGAAGATGAGAATGCCCACACCGGTGATCAGCCGCAGGGGCTTTACCGAAAAGCTGGTGATGCCGTCGATGGCAAAAGCCAGCATTTTTTTGAGGGGATATTTGCTTTCGCCCGCAAAGCGTTCACTGCGGTCGTAGGTGACCACATCGCTCTGGAAGCCTGCCAGCGGGGCAAGCCCGCGCAGGAACAGGTTCACTTCCTTGAATTCTGCCAGTGCATCCAGCGCACGGTTGGACATCAGCCGGTAATCGGCGTGGTTGAAGGTGATATCCACCCCCAGCATCTTCATGAAACGATAGAAGAACAGGGCGGTTTCCCGCTTGAACCAGGTGTCGCTGTCGCGCTTGTTGCGCACGCCGTATACGATTTCGCAGCCCTCATCGTGCTTTTCCAGAAAGCGATCCATGGCATCCATATCATCCTGCAGGTCTGCATCCATGGAAATGGAAACATCACAGCGGCCCCGTGCGGTCATCAGCCCTGCCAGCAGGGCATTCTGGTGCCCGCGGTTCCGGCTCAGCTTCAGCCCCTCGAACAGCTCGTGTTCCTTGTGCAGTTGGGTGATCAGCTCCCAGGTGCGGTCTTTGCTGCCATCATCCACCAGCAGCACACGGCTGTCGGCAGAGATCATGCCTTTATCCATCAAAGACCGCATTTTGTCGATCAAACGTTTGGAGGTCTCGGGAAGCACCTCTTCTTCGTTGTAGCAGGGAATAACCACCATCAGTTTCTTTGCCATGAGCTTTCAACCTCCTTGGGGTATGGTGATGGGCTGGGAGCTTACCTGTACAGACTGGTCGTTGGTATGGGCCTGCACGACCACGCTGTAGGTGCCGGACGGGATGCGCTCGCCGTTTTTCAGCGTGCCGTCCCAGTAGAACACGCTGCCCTCGGGCGACAATTGCATGGGGCGGGTGGATTGCTTGTGGCACAGCCGGAGTACGGTCTTGCCTTCTTCATTTTTGATGCTTACGCTGAGCAGACAGGGAGCATCGTGCCCCACAAAGATGCACAGCTCGCGCCCGCTGGAGGGATCGAAGCTTTCCGGTACGGAAACGCAAATATCCGGCGCACGGTTTTCCGGGGGTACGCACAGCACCCGTCCGGCGTGTACCGTCAGCTTGCCGTTTTCGATGGAGAACAGCTGTACCAGCACATAGCCGTAGGCATCCTCCGGCAGGTCGCCTATGGTCAGTGTGCGCACTTTCCGCCCTGCAGATACTGCGCCTGCCCGGTCGCCGAAGAAGGTAAAGCGTTCGGCCTCGTCATAGATGATCTGCGCCTGATCAAACTGCCATTTTCCTTCCTGCTGGTATACGATCTGGTAGCCTACCTGAATGGGGCGCATGGCAATAAATTCAAGGGTGATCTCCGGCGTTTGCCGGCTGAGGATGTTGCCGGAGAAGGTTACATCCATCACGGCAGCCCGGGGACGGTTGATGCGTTTGTCCGGTTTGTAGCGGAACACCGCAAAATCATCCTTCTGGGGATAGACCTGCGGAGTGGATGCCGCATGCTCCAGCGACAGATGCTGATGCAGCTCGCTCAAAGTGACGGCACCATCCCGGTTCTGGTCGGCGGGAACATCGAAGACGGGACTCAGAGCCTGAGTCAGCGCCTGTGTAAAGTAGAACGCTCCCTGCTCCACGCCGCCCTCTTCCCGGCTCCAGTACCAGCTTTCCTCCAATGCGCCGCTGGAGGTGAGCACTTTGAAGTCTTCGCCGGTAAAGAACAGCTCTTCCGGCTGGACGGCAAGCCCTTTGCCGATAAACGCACCGGAATTGCAGGCGTCCAGTATGATCACCTTGGTACCTGCGATCCCATCAAAGGCAGCTTCCAGCTGGGCGGGCGTGATGGAGCCTTCCACCGTTCCGTCACTGAGCAGAAGCTGGGGTTCAATGCCGTTCTGGGGGTCGTACAGCCCGTGGGTGCTGATGTAAAGATAGCTGACATCGCCCGGCGCAGCCTCACGGAAGGCATCGCGGATCAGGGTTTCCAGCTGCTGCGCCGAGGTGACAGGCTCGGGCGGGATCAGAATGGTCTGCGGCGGCTGTGCAGATGCCAGAAACATTTCCTGTACGGCAAGCACATTGTTGGTGGAGCTGGGGTAGGCGCTGGGGCGTGAAACGAATTCGTCCACCCCGATCAGCAGGGCGCGCCCGGTGCAGGTTTCCTCCTGCGCAAGGGCTGCGGGCAGCAGGAAAACAAGCAGCAGACACATCAGCGCCGCAGCGATCCTGCGCATCAGCCCTCACGCTCCCTTCTTGGTGTGGTATACCGGCAGGGCTCTATTGTACATGATTATTCCGGCTTCGTACAGCCATCGGCATGCAGGGGAAGAACTTGCCATGAGCAGCGCGGCTACTCCGTTACCAGCCAGCTGGCAGGGCTGTTGTAGCGTTGCTCGTCCAAAAGATCGGCAATAGCCTGCTGGGTGTAGAGGTTGGCGATACCGTTGGCGTCTGCCTCGTACATGACCTCCTGCTGGAAATTGGCAACGGCGGCGCGGGTATGGCTGCCGTAGGTGCCGGTCAGGTGCCGCTCCTCCAGATAGCCCAGCTCCCAGAGCTGCTTCTGCAGGGCGAGCACCTTGTCGCCGGTGTTGCCGAAACGCATGGTGGTGCCAGCTATATCCTCGCAAAGCCCATAGCCGAGGATCTGGCTGTTATCCAGCAGGTAATGGTTGCGCTGCACCCGATCGGGATTGTTGCCCTCCAGCACGTGTACATAGATCTGCCCGTCATCGTGCCGGGCGCAGTATTCCACCAATGCCACATGCTCGGTGTCGCCCGCAGCGTTGTAGCTGAAAAACAGCAGATCGCCGGAACGGGGCAGGTATTCGTTTTTCATCAGGTTGCGATCCATCCCCTGCAGCCACTGTGCGCCCCAGTCGGGGCAGACGGCTTTACGGAAAAGAAATCGTCCGCGGGCGATGAACCATTCTTTACCGGTGTTCTGCCCGCTGTATTTCGGATAGACGCTGTTGAGCAGGGAAAGCCCGTTGCGTTGATCCGTCCTGTCCACACACCAGCAGACAAACTCTGCACACCATGCGGCGTTGGGATCGCCCGACCACTCGCCGTATTTACTGTAGTTGTTGCCGCCTTCCACATAGCCCAGCTCCTCCTGCGCCACAGCCAGCAGCAGCGGCACGAACGCGGGGCGCTCGGGTTCCGGCAGCACTGTCCAGGGCCGGGCTTCGGGGATGGGCGTGGGCTGTGTCTGCTGCGCCTCCTGGGCGGTCAGCAGATCCGGGATCTGGGCGGGAAGCTGCTCTGCCGTTGCGGGAAGACTGCACAGCACAAGCAACAGCCACAGGCACAGGAAGCGTTTCATGGGCAGTCCTCCTCCTTTCGGGAACGGTCAGCGTCCGAAGTCCTGTATGCCGCGCAGCAGCTCAAACTCGCGGATGGAACGTACGGTGGTGAACACTTTACGGGTCAGGATGGCTCCGCTGCGGTAGAACAGACAGATGAACGGGGCATCGTTGGCAAACAGCTGCTGGATCACGCCGGTGGTGTAGGCAAAATCGTTCTGATCCTCCTGGGTGCGCAGGCTGTCGATCAGGCTGGTCATATCGGCGGAGGGATAGCGGCAGTAGTTCTGCCCGTTGCCCTTTCGCAGGAAAAAGCCGTAATCGGGCACCACATCCATCTGGAAAGCGCACAGAGCCATATCGAAGCTGCCGGCTTCAAGGGCTTCCAGCTCTTCGCCGTAGGTCATGGCGGTCACCTTGACCTCCACCTTGATCTGCGCCAGCATATCGGCGATCATGTTGGCGGTTTCAAAACGTACGTCGTTCTCCGGGTCTTCGTACACATAGAGGCGAACGTGCAGCTTGCGCAGCTTGCCGTCCACGACCCGGTCCATCACATTGTCATCGTCCGAATCCGTCCATCCTGCCTCTTCCAGAAGCTGTATGGCCTTTTCGGGATTGTAGGTAAAGGTGCTTTCCTGATCGTAGTACAGCCAGCTGTCGGAGGGGACGGGGGTGTCGGCGTTCTGCGTCATGCCCATATAAACGTTCTGGGCGATCAGCTCTTTGTTGATGGCATAGCGGAAGGCCTGCCGCACCCGCACGTCTTCGAACTCGAATTGTGCGTTGTTCAGAAGCAGCACCTCCAGCTGGCGGGTGGAGTAGGCGATGGAAAGGGAGTTGATGCCGCTTTTGTACTGCGCTGCCGCCACCGAACGGGTAATGGCGGTATCCACACGACCGTACTCATAGTCGGTGATCAGTGCATTGTTATTGGGGTAGAGCATCGCCATGATCTCCTGCACCTGAGGCTGGGTCTGCCACCAGTTCTGGTTGGCGACCAGCCACATATGGCTGCCGGGGACGAATTCCTGGATCCGGTAGGGGCCTGTGCCCAGTGCACCCGCCACCTCGGTCTGGCTTTCGTGCACCACGGGAAAGGTCATGCTGTAAAGCACACCGTAGTAATCGCGCTTGGCCTTTACCACCACGGTCTGTTCGTTCGGCGCTTCAAAGGAGGATACCATGTAGCGCATGTTCTGGTAAAAGCCTTTGTCCTCCACGTCGGCATTGGCAAGGGCAAGAATGTAGTTGCCGGATGCGGCAACATCCTGCGCCCGCAGCGGCGTACCGTCGGAGAACGTAACGTTTTCGCGCAGGGTAAAGGTCCATGTGCCGCCGCCGCCGGTCTCCTGCCAGTTATCTGCCAGCAGGGGCTGGGGCACGCCGTTGTCATCTATGGTGACAAGGCTTTCGTACACCAGCCCGTAGAGAGATACCACATCCCGCTCCTGAGGGATCAGCGGACGGATCTCGTAGGTGCGGGATGAGACCAGACCGATCACCAGCGAATCCTGTACGTTTTCGCCAAGCGCAATGCAGGGCAGCAGCAGCACCGCCAGCAAGAGAGAGATAAAGCGTTTCATCATTCACCCTCCGGGGTTTCGTAATAAAGGCGTTTGTAGGCGGCAAAGTCCCGCATCACCCGCCTGGCATAGGTCTGGGTATCGCCAAAGGGAATGTTCTCGATGGGGATGGTTCGTTTGTCGGTGGAATAACGGGAGTTGTTCAGCCAGTTCTGCACGTTGTTGGGACCTGCGTTGTAGGCAGCCGCCACCAGCACCGGGTCGCCCATGAAGCGTTCGCTCAGTTCGCCCAGATAGTAGCAGCCGAAAAGGATGTTGGTCTCCGGCTCGTAGAGCAGCTGGTGGTTGTAATCCGGTATATCCAGAGCACGGTTGATGTAGGTGCCGGTATCGGGGCGGATCTGCATCAGCCCCATGGCATCCGCGCTGCTCTTGACACCGGGGCGGAAGGAGCTTTCGTTGAGCACGATGGCAGCGACAAAGGCGGGATGCAGATTGTAATTGGCGGCCTGCATCTCGATCAGCTCCCGGTATTCGTAGGGGTGCTCGTTCACCACCTGCCGGGCTGCCTGTTCCCGGGCGGTGTAGACTTTTTCCAGCTCCCTGCCGACGGTGATGCGGTTAAACCACAGGAACACTGCCAGAAGCAGCACCAGCGATACCGCCAGCCCCAGCCAGGGGAAACGGGCAGAGGATTCCTCCGGGGAGGTATCGTCGGTGGTAACGGTATAGGGAGAGAAGCCGTCGCCAGCGGTATAGCGTTCAACGGCGCGCTGGCGTGCGGCCTGCTCGCTTTCGGTGAGGGGTCTGCGCCCGGGCATGGTATTCCGCGGCAGCGGGAAGGATGCCGTGCCGGAAGCGGCGGGCTGCCGCCCTTCCTCCTGCTTCTGCTCCATGCTCCGCAATACAGACTTGGCACCGTGGTGCTTGCGCAGCAGCTCTGCTTCGTTAAGGGCATCCAGACGCCGCTGCTCCTCCAGAAGCTCCGGCGGGTACCCGGCAGCCTCGTAAATATCTGCTTTCCGCACAGGGATTTGCGCTCCTTCGGATACATCGCCGTATGCGGAGGTCTGGAATTCCGCGCCGGGAACAGCTGCCGGTGGCGGCTGGGGCGGGCGGCGGATATCGTCCGGGGTCAGGTTCTGCATGGCTACCTGATACCACTCGGGAGTCTTTTTGTCGGTAGGCTCTGCGCAGTGGGCGGTCTGTACCGGCGGCTTGCCGGCACGGCGGCGTTGCGGAACGCTTCTGTCGGCAGGCTGAGCCGGTTTCTTTGCGGTGGCTGCCGGTTTCGCTGCCGGGGTACGCTCTGCTTTGCCAACCGCCGGTTTCGCAGCCGGAGCAGGCTCTGCTTCTGCGGCTGGCGGCTGCGCTGTCGGTACGGCGGGTTTGGCTTTGGGATCGGGCTCTGCTGCGGCTTCGTTGCGCCTGTGTGCAGATTCGGGCAGAACAAACGGGCTGTCATCCGTTACGGTGGGCATCACCGTACGGACAGCATCGGCAGCCTTGGCAGGTTCGGCTCTGTGCCGTACGCGCAATTCCTGCTGCTCCTGAGGGGGCTTCCGGTCGCCGATGTTCTGCGCCTGCCGCCGCCGGAGCCCTTCTTCTACCGAGCGGGCATATGTCCAGTCTGTGGGTACGGAATCTCCGTCCAGACAGCGTCTTTCCGGTTCGTTGGAATTCATGGGATCTCCTTTCGCCCGGAAGGGCCGTTGCCCATCCAGGTATCGTACAGCTTCTGCACATCCTGCTCCAGCTCGTCAAGGGGCTTGTGGGTATCCAGCACCACATCGCTGAGGGCAGCCTTCTGTGCAACGGGCATCTGGCTTTCGATGCGCCGGATCGCCTGTTCCCGGCTCAGACCGCTGCGGGTGTACAGGCGGTCGATCTGCACCTCCCGGGGTGCGGTAACGCATACGGTCAGGTCTGCCAGCGCATCTGCATGCACTTCGAAAAGCAAAGGCACATCCAGTACAACGATCGGCACACCGCTTTCCCGGCAGGTGGCGATCCCCCCGGCGAGCCGGTCGAGGATCATGGGGTGGGTGATGCGGTTGAGGGTCAGGAGCTTATCTTCGTCGGAAAAAACCTGCGCTGCCAGCGCGGCTCTGTTCAGCGTGCCGTCGGGCAGAAAAACATCGCTGCCGAAGGCTTCCCGGATGGCGGGCAGCGCATCCCCGCCCGGGGCGGTCAGTTCGCGGCTGATGGCATCGGCGTCGAGGATCACCGCGCCCAGCTTGCTGAGCATGCCGGCAACGGTGGTTTTACCGCAGGCAATGCCGCCCGTCAGTCCGATGATCTTCATGGAAGCGCCTCCTTTGGTGAAATGCGGGGCATCAGTGTGCGGCATCCCAGTCCTTGCCGCGGGAGACTTCTGCCACCAGCGGCACATCGAGGGTAACGATATTCTCCATGGTTTCCTTCAATAGTGCGGCGGCGGCGTCCGCTTCTGCCAGCGGGCATTCCACCACCAGTTCGTCGTGCACCTGCAGGATCAGGCGGGCCTTGTAGCCCTCGTCCCGCAGCCGCTGGCTCACCTTGACCATGGCCAGCTTGATGATGTCGGCGGCAGTGCCCTGCACGGGGGTGTTCATGGCGGCGCGCTCGCCGAAGTTGCGCACGTTCCGGTTCTGGGAGCGCAGCTCGTACAGCTCCCTGCGGCGACCGTGCATGGTCTGGGCATAGCCGGTCTCGTTGCCCTTGCGGACGCATTCGTCCATAAAGGCGCGCACACCGGGATATCGCTCAAAATAGGTCTGGATGAACCGGTCGGCATCCTTGCGGCTCAGCCCTGCGTTGCGGGCCAGACCGAAGCCGCTGATGCCGTAGACGATACCGAAATTGGTGGCCTTGGCGGCGCGGCGCATGGCGGGGGTCACCTCGTCCATGGAAACGCCGTGGATCTCGGCAGCGGTGCGGGTGTGGATATCCTGCTCCCGGCGGAAGGCATCGCACATGGCGCTGTCGCCGCTCAGGTGCGCCAGCACCCGCAGTTCGATCTGGCTGTAGTCGGCATCCAGCAGGATGCAGCCCTCGTCTGCCACAAATGCCCGGCGGATCTCCCGCCCCTCTTCGGTGCGGATGGGAATGTTCTGGAGATTGGGCTCCAGCGAGGAAATGCGCCCGGTAACGGCGGCGGTCTGGTCAAAGGTGGTATGCACGCGACCGTCCCGGCTGCGCAGCTTACGCAGACCGTCCACATAGGTGCTTTGCAGCTTGGTCAGCTTACGGTAGCGCAGCAGGGGCTCGATGGCGTCGTGGTAGGGAGCCAGCCCCTCCAGGATCTCGGCGGTGGTGGAATAGGAGCCGGTCTTGGTCTTCTTGGGGGCGGGCAGCCCCAGCTTGTCAAAGAGCAGTTCGCCCAGCTGCTTTGGGCTGTTCAGATTGAACCCCTCCGGCGCATCCGTCAGCGAAAGGAACTGGCGGCGGCAGCTTTCGATCTCTGCGGTAAACTGCCCGCTCAGATCGTCCAGCACCTGCACATCCACCAGAAAACCCTCTTTTTCCATATCAAAAAGCACACGGGTCAGGGGCAGCTCCATCTCCGCCATCAGCTCTGTCATGCCCCGTGCCTGCATGCGTGCCTGCTGGCGCAGGAAAAGAGCGTACAGGTCGTGGGCGGTAACGGTTTTGGGGGCATCCTCTTCCCCCAGACCGCAGTCGGAGGCGATGGCCTGCGCCAGCGGGTCGTGCTTGCGGGCAGTGTGCAGCAGGTAGGAGCCCAGCAGGGTATCCCATTTGACGGCGGGCACGGGCAGCCGGTAACGGCTCCATTCGTGCATCAGGGCTTTTGCGCCGTGCAGGATCAGGGGAACGCTTTCCAATACAGGGCGCAGGGCGGTGTAGATCTGATCCGGGTAGAGACCTGCGCCCATCAGATCCAGCAGGATGGGCATGCGCCACAGGTGCAGCCCGTCGTCCAGAAGGGTAATCTCCTCCTGCCCGGCACAGAGCACGGCAAAGGCGGGGGAGCGGTCTGCCAGCATTTGGGCGGCAGCCTGCAAAAGGGCGGCATCGGTATAGACGGTCTCTCCGGTTACGGCGGGTGCGGCGGGCAGAGAGGCTTCGCTTTCGGTCTGCATGGCTGCAGCGCTTACGGCTGCGCCGTCCTTCCCGGCGGCGCGGCGGGCGGCGGCTGTGGCACGGGGAGCGGGGGTCTGCACCACCGTGTTGCCGGAAAGCAGGGCTTCCACGTTCTTGGCGGTCTGGTTCAGCCCGTAGCGGCGCAGTATCTCCAGCCCGGCATCCATTCCGTGCCAGGTGCAGGCGGCAAAATCCAGCTCCACGGGGGCGGTGCGGCGGATGGTGCCCAGATCGCGGCTGAGCAGGGCAGTCTCCTTTCCGGCGCGGAGCTTCTCGCCCAGCTTGCCCTTTATCTCGTCTGCGTGCGCCAATACCTGATCCAGCGTACCGTACTGCCCGATCAGCTTCAGGGCGGTCTTCTCGCCAATGCCCGCAATACCGGGAATGTTATCGCTGCTGTCGCCCATGAGCCCCTTCATGTCGGGTACCTGCTCCGGGGTGTAGCCGTAGTTGTCTATTACGCCCTGAGCATCCAGCAGCAGGCTCTCGCTTACGCCGTGCCTGGTCAGGATCACCCGGGTCAGACCGCCCACCAGCTGCAGGCTGTCCCTGTCGCCGGTGAGGATATAGGCGGAGATGCCCTGTTCGTTGGCAAGGCGGGCGGCGGTGCCCAGCAGGTCGTCGGCTTCGTAGCCCTCCAGTTCGCAGGTGCGGATGTTCATCGCCGCCAGCATCTCCCGCAGCAGGGGCAGCTGGGGGCGCAGCTCCTCGGGCATGGGCTTGCGGGTGCCCTTGTAGTCTTCGTAAAGGGTGTGCCGGAAGGTGGGGGCGTGCACATCCAGCATTACGCACAAGGCATCGGGGCGGTAATCCGAAAGCGCCTTGATGAGCATGCTGAAAAAACCGTGGATGGCGTTGGTGTAGTCCCCTTCCGGGGTGGTGAGCAGCGGCAGGGCGTGGAAAGCCCGGAAAACAAGGCTGTATCCGTCCACCAGCAGCACGCTGGAGATCTTGCGGTGATCCATACTTCCTCCATAGGGGCGGGATTGGCACAAAGCCTGCCCAATATACCCCTGATTATACCACAGAGACCGGGCATGAACAACCGCAGCGGTGCTGTCGGGCGGGTTTTTTACAGCATGTACAAAAGCCGGTACAAACAAAAAGCAGGAGCCGGAACGGCTCCTGCGCAGACTGTCAAAGAAGTCCCAGAGGTATGGTCGGGCTGCAGCCCTCCGATTGTCAATCCGAAACCAGCGGCGTGTACGGTGGTTTCGGAACCCTTGCGTAGCAAGGGGTTCCTATCGCCGTTTGCCGCCCGGGGAGCCGTAGGCTCCTAGGCAAACGGTGCAAATGTCGTCAAAAAA
>JAFXBE010000108.1 GCA_017516765.1 Clostridia bacterium
ACACATCATTGAAGATGCTGCTCATTTCTCTAATGGGGATAATGCGAAACAGGTTAATTCTGAGATAGAGCAGTTTGTTATACAAACTACTGTTGGCTAATTTTTATCATGATTTAGAGCGTTTGGCAAATTCCAATTTGTCTGGCAGACGAGAAACTCATTCCCCACTTTGGGGAGGCGGGCGCAATGATACGCACAGTATCTGTACATTGCGTTTGTTCACCCACATAAGCAAAGGAGCATCCGGCACGATCGCCGGATGCTCGTCTTTTCTCGTTGTGGGATAAATTGTTCCTTACTATCGCTCCCACCACGGGGCAGCTGTTTACCGGGCGTAATGGGTGTGCTTGACCCGCCACTTTTCCAGGGCGATACCCACCCAGAAGGAGTAGATGCCGATGGTGACGATGGTCAGCAGCAGCCACAGGATCCATTGACCGAAAAGCTGGGAGGCCTTGCCGTCGAACGCGAGCCGGTGTCCTTCGATGACCGTATGCTTGATGCGCCAGCGGTACATTCTGCACACCGCCCAGGGGGTACAGATGCCCAGCGTAAGGACGATGATCAAAAAGCACAGGATCCCATTGCCGATCTGCTGGGACAGCTTGCCGTCGAAAAAGGATTCCCCGGCAGCCGTACCGTTTGCGCTGACCGTATTCGCATTATTCACCACGGCCTGTACCGGTGCGCCGGGGACGGGCTGCACAGGCTGACCCTCGGCATATATCCGGGACGGATCCACCGCAGGCATATGCTGGGTGCGCTGCTCCGGAGCAAACCCTGCACGGGCCAGATACAGGGGATCGGCGTTTTCTTCCGCCGGCTGCTCCGGAGTCACCCGGGGCTGGCGATGGGAACGGTCATCAAGCTCCGGGGGCAGATCGCGGCGCACCGACTCAAACCCGAATGTATCGGCGTTAGCCGATGCGGGAACGGGGGGTTGGGGCATTTCCGGGGCAGGCGTGTCGGTGCGGCTCCTTCTGCGCCTTGGCTGTTCGGCAGGGTTGGGGGTACCGGGCTGTTGATACGGTTCCATAAGCTCGCCTCCGGTCAAATAAATGGTATTTATTGCTTATGACTGTATCATAGCACAAACAAGAAAGAATATCCATCAAAACATCCGGGCGGCGGAAGGCTGACCCCCGTTTTGACCCCCACTCCCTGTTTTTCTGTGTCTAAAATGGTCTTTTCTGTCCATTTTCGGCATTGGAAAAAGACAAGCAAAAACCCTTGCAGCCTTTATTCTGCAAGGGTTTTCTTGGTGAGCCCGGCGGGATTCGAACCCACGACCTTTTGATTCGTAGTCAAACACTCTATCCAGCTGAGCTACGAGCCCACATACTGCTCTCATCAAGCAGCTTGATTATTATAGCACAGTTCGGAAAAAATGCAAGGGGTTTTCCAAAAAAACTTTCCGAATTTCGGTGAATGGGCAAAAGCGTTGCTGTGCATGCGTTTCGCCCGCACGAGTGCAGCGCACCCACGACCTTTTGATTCGTAGGAAAAAGGTCGTGGGTGCGCACCGGCTTACTGCGCCATGCCCTCCACCGTGGCGTGCATGCCCAGCAGCACGCCCTCGGGCACTTCAAAGGTCAGGTATACGGGATAGAGGCTCACATCGCCGCCGGCGCCCAGTACGCCCACCTGCTCCACAGTGGCCTCCAGCGGGGGCAGATCCAGCTCCTCAAAGGTGACCAGCATGGTCTCGCCGGGGGTGAAGCGGTTCACATCGCCTTCTTCGGCATTGATCACCAGCCGGTAATCCTCCCGGACGCAGACCATGGCCACGGGCTGCCCCTTCTGCACTGCGCCGCCCTGCTGGGCAGCAACGCTGAGCACCACGCAATCCTCAGCCGCGCGGATCTCCGTGGCGGCAGACAGGCTGCGGGCGGCAGGGGCAAGGGTATCGGGCACGAAGGTAAAGAGGGCATCCCCAGCCGAAACGGGGTCGCCGGGCTTCACCAGCACCTCCAGCACCGTACCGGAGGCTGCCACGCCATAGGGGGCAACGGCGGAGAGCCGACCCTCGGACAGGCGGACGGCATCGGTATACTCGTCGGTGCGGAAGACCTCCACCTTGTCGGTGTATTCCAGATCGCCGCCCAGTACCTGTGCGGTAAAGCTGCGCCCGTCCGCATGGGTGATGATGCCGTCGGCAAAATGCTCTTTATCGGTGGAGCGGAAATACACCGGCGTACCCACGTGCAGATCCCGGTTTTCCACGGTGTTGCGGCTGCCGGAGTTGCTGCCGCTGAACTGGTAGCGGTCGGCGTAGTCGATGTGCATCACCGCACCGTAGCGGTTCATGGCCCCGTCGGCGGTATCGCCCGCCTTCAGGTATACGGCGGCTACGGTGCCGTCCGCAGGGGCATAGACGGTCTGGGGCAGGATGCTCATGAGCAGATCCCCGGCATTGAGGGTATCTCCCGCCCGGAGGGTGAAGGGAGCCAGCTCGCCCCCGGCAGGGGCCTTGACCGCCGTCTGCACATTGGGCTCCACCGTGGCGGTGAAGATGAGCCCCTCCAGCCGGGAAGCCGGGGGCGTGGTCTCTGTGGGAAGGGTCTCCTCGCAAAGGGCTGCGGCGGGCAGCATCAGCGCAAGGAGCAAAGCGGTAAGAATACGGATGGTTTTCATGGTGTTACCTCCTTGTTGACAGGGGGATATCAGGGGTGAAGGGTTCTTGCTGCGGACAACCCTTCCGTCTGCCCTTCGGGCAGCCACCTCCCCTTGCACAGGGGAGGCTTGGTGAAGGGGCACTTTGGCGGCAGCTGCCTTGCGCGGGGGCACCCTCAGTCACCCTTCGGGTGACAGCTCCCTCCTTTGGAAGGAGCCTTATGGGGAGTGGCTTCGGGTGACAGCTCCCTCCTTCGGAAGGAGCCTTGGGTGGGGGACGACGGGTGACAGCTTCCTCCCCTGCCGGGGGAAGAAGCCCTGTGGAATTGGCTGCAGCAGCCGAATCAAAGGCATCACACGCTGCGCAGCGCGTCGATGGGGTTCAGATTGCTGGCCTTTCTGGCGGGCGCCCAGCCGAAAATGACGCCCACCGCCAGCGAGAATCCCACGCCCAGCGCCACCGCGCCGGGGGAGAAAACGAAAACGATGTTCATGAGATTGCTGAGCAGCTTGCTCACCAGCAGACCCAGCCCTACGCCCACGATGCCGCCCAGCAGGGAGAGGATGATGCTCTCCATCAGAAACTGCACCTGTATGCTGCGGGGCTTTGCGCCCAGCGCCTTGCGCAGACCGATCTCGGCGGTGCGCTCGGTAACGCTGACCAGCATCATATTCATAATGCCGATGCCGCCCACCAGCAGGGCGATGCTGGCAATGCCCACCAGCAGGTTGGTCATCAGCCCCATCATGGTGTCCATTACATCCAGCAGGTTTTCCATGTTGATAACGGAATAGCTGTTGTCCTTGTAATTGAAGCACTCATCCAGCAGGCTTTCCAGCGCATCCACGGTATCGTCGGTGCGGGAGGTATCGGCGATGTAGACCTCCAGCCCGGTTACGCCCTTGATGCCGAACAGCCGCATATAGGTGGTGTAGGGCATGATGAGGGAGCCGTTGCCGCCCCCTGCCTGCATCATGCTGAACACATCATCCACGTCCGGGTCGGCCAGAAGCCCCACCACCGTGAAGCGGATGCCGTGGATCAGCAGCTGCATGCCCACGGGCTCCACGCCCGCAAACAGCTCGTGCGCCAGATCGCTGTCGATGAGACAGACCCGGCTCTGCTGCTCAAAATCCACCGGTACAAGGGGACGTCCCTTCGCCACCAGCTCCGGGTCGTGACGGAAATAGGCAAAGCCGTAGCCTTTGGCGTTTACATCCTCCAGCAGCTCACCCTCCATCACCACGCTCACCTTCTGGCTCAGCGTGGGCGAAATGCCGCTTACATTGTCCAGCGCTTCGATCCTGCGCAGGTCGGTCTCCCGCAGCCCGTTCTTCAGCGCGGTACCGCCTGCCTGCACCGTCAGCTTGCCGGTGCCAAGGCTCTCGAACTGCGCCGTTACCTCGCCGGTGGCGCTCTCCATCACGGTGATGAGCGCAATGATCGCCATAACGCCGATGATGATGCCCAGTATGGTGAGGAAGGAACGCATCTTGTTGGCTTTGATGTTGCTCAGCGACATGCGGAGGCTTTCCTTAAGCATCCTCCGGCACCCCCTCGCTCAGCTCGCCGTCCAGAATGCGCACGATGCGGGAGGCATTGGCGGCGATGGATACGTCGTGGGTGATCATGATGATGGTGCGCCCTTCGTCGTTCAGCTCCCGGAACAGCTCCATCACCTGTCTGCCGGTCTTCTGATCCAGCGCGCCCGTGGGCTCATCCGCCAGCAGAATGCTGGGGTTGGCTGCCAGTGCGCGGGCAATGGCCACGCGCTGCTGCTGCCCGCCGGAAAGCTGGTTGGGCATATGGTGCAGCTTATCCTGAAGCCCCACCCGGCAGAGCATCTCCTCCGCCCGCTTGCGGCGTTTGTGCACGCCCATACCGGCGTAGATCAGCGGCAGCTCCACGTTGGAGAGGGCATCCTGCCGCTTGAGCAGCTGGAAAGACTGGAACACAAAACCGATCTCCCGGTTGCGCAGCACACTCAGCTGGTTTTCATCCAACTGATCCACCCGCTTGCCGTGCAGGATGTACTCCCCCTCGGTGGGGGTATCCAGACAGCCGATAATGTTCATCAGCGTGCTCTTGCCCGAACCGCTGGGGCCGAGGATGCTCAGAAATTCGCCCTTTTCGATGGTCAGATCCACGTTTTTGAGCACGGGCTGCCACTCATCCCCCATGCGGTAGGATTTGCAGATGCCCGTCATACGGAAAAAAGCGTTCTCCATGGTCATTGCCCCATCATCCCCATACGCATGGCGAAGAAACGCGCCAGATCGTCGCTGAGATAGTAGACGGTCTCCCCGTCGGCAAGACCGGTGAGCACCTCCACGTTGCGCCCGTCGCTCACCCCGAGGGTGATTTGCTGCTGCCGGTAGCTTTCCCCGTCCGCCAGAAGCACATAGGGCTTGTTGTACTCGTCATAACTGATGGCGGTAAGGGGCAGACTGACGGCATCCAGTGCCTGCCGGTTGAGCACCTGCACCTCCACGCTCATACCGCTGCGCACATTGGGCAGCGCATCCACCCCGAATTTGACCGGGTAGAAGCTGACCCCGCCCTGGCTGACCGCCTCCCGCCCGATCTCGGTTACTTTGCCGGGCACGGCGGTATCCAGCGCATTCAGATAGACGGTGCCCTCCTTGCCTTCGGTAAGCGCATCGATGTCGTATTCGTCCACATTCACGCTTACCTCCAGATGCTCCCAGTCCACGATGCGGCACAGCTGGCTGCCCGGCTGCAGGGGATCATCCGCCTCCACAAAAAGGGTTTCCACTGTGCCGGTGTATGCCGCAGGGATGCGGGTGCCGTCGGTGCCCCGGAGCAGGGCATCCCCTTTTTCCACCCGGTCGCCTTCGGCAACATAGACTTCCTTTACCTTCAGAGCCTCCTTGGCGGTCTGCACCCGGTCTTCGGCGGGGATCAGGTTGCCTTCGAAGCTGTAGTAGGTAACGATATCCCGCTTCTGTGCCACTTCCTGCTTCAGGCTCTGCTGCGCCACATCTTTGGTGGAAAAATACAGCCAGAGCCCGGCCGCGACCACCACCGCCAGCAGGATCCAGACCCAGAGCCGGCGTTTCTTTCCGGTACGCTTGTCTGCCATGTTTCCAATTTCCTTTCCAAACTTCAACAAATGTTGATATTACGCCGTTTCCACGGCTTACGAATGAAATCATAAGACCGGCAAAGTGCACTTGTCAACCCTGTTTGTATCAAATTTGATTGATCTTCGGGAAGGTTTACAGCATTGTCACAATAATGCGAAAATGGCTTGCGGTGGGAACGGGCGGCTGCTCCGTGCCGGGCTTGGGCGGCAAACCATCCCCTTTGTGGAGCGGGATGCCCACAAAGGGGGATCGCCGGGGCGGAAAAGTGGCGCAGACCGGGTTGCGGGGCCGCCGGAGAGGAAGCAAGTTTCGACTGGATTTGATTGACATCGACAGGAGAAAAGGATATGATATTTGTACTTATATCCTATTTTTCACAATGAGGAGGTGCAGACATGGACGGACGTTGGAACGACGACCGGTATTTCGATGAAATGCAGGAGCGTACCAACCCCTTTGCGCGCATTCCCGCAGCCGGTCATGTGCAGCCGATGGGACAGAATGCCGCCGGGATGGCGCAGCCTGTACAGAACCCGGAAATGACGTACGGCGCACAGCAGCCCGCACAGCCTTATTTTCAGACCCCTCAGGGCGATCCATACGGGTATACTGCGCCCGAAGCGGCCCCGCCTGTTTTTCCCCAGAACATGCAGAGCCCCTTCGGAAGCGTGATCGGCGCGGTGCCCCTTGACAGCGGCATGCCCACGCCTCTTCAGGATAGCTTCTCCGGCTCTTTCGGCACAACCATGCCCTTCCCGCCTCTGGGCAACGAAGCCTTCATCCCGCCCACCTATGCCGGTTTCCCGTCCCTGACGGGCGACGCCGCACCGGCACAGGAGGCGACTGATGTACCGCTGCAGCCTGCGGATGCTGCCGTGCAGGGGGCTGACCCTGCCGCACCTGCGCCCACCCAACGCTGGGATCCCAACGCTTTCCAGCTGCAGCCCCCTACCGATCCTTCCGCCATGGGTGCCGATACCGTGCGCAGACAGCCCGTATCCGCCGAAGCGTGGGAAGCGCCCCTGAGCAGGGATGTGCATATGGAACAGACGAGTTTTCTGGATGATCCCTCGCTGGCGATGGATCCGTTTCCGGAGCGGGATCCCAACCACAAGCCCCAGAAGGACGACCCGCTGCTTCCGTCGTTTTTTGATGGTACATTCAATCTGCCGACTTCCTCTGCGCAGAGAACCCCCACCGGCGCCAAGCCCTATATGAAGGCGCAGCCCCTGCCGGACAAGTACAAGAGACGTCCCCAGAAACCCGCGCCCGCTCCCGCCGCCGCTTCTGAAGAACCCGCATCCGTAAGCACCCTTGCCCCGGCAGAGGATCCGCCGGTCTTCCCCGCCCCCGGGACTGACGAAGAACCCGCATCCGCAGACAGCTTTGCCCCTGCGGAAATGCCGCCGGTCTTCCGCTCCCCGGAGCCTGTTGAAGAGCCCGCGCCCGCAGACAGCTTTGCCCCTGCGGAAATGCCGCCGGTCTTCCGCTCCCCGGAGCCTGTTGAAGAGCCCGCGCCCGCAGACAGTTTTGCCCCTGCGGAGATGCCGCCGGTCTTCCGCTCCCCGGAGCCTGTTGAAGAGCCCGCGCCCGCAGACAGTTTTGCCCCTGTGGAAGAAGCCCGGACTCCGGCGGGAACCGATGCTGACGGAAAACCCCCGGTCACCGGCAGCGGTCTGCTGCAGCCCGCGAAGAATGTTTCCCTCACGGGCAAAAACACAGAACCCGCCGACGGGCAGCGCAGAAGGCGCAGCCAGAAAAACCATTCTCCCATGATGTTGCCTGCCACGCCGGATCCTGCGACCCAGGAGCGCCGGCATCAGCCCTCCCGCACCGACGGAGCCGATGCACCGGTCACCGGAGCGGAAGCCAATGCCGGAACCGGTCGGCGGCGGTATTCCCCTTCCCGGGAAACACCTCCCCCGGAGCAGCCCAAAACCCAAACGAACACGGACGAGGCAGGTGACGGTCACCCTTTTGTCCGGGCGGCCGACGCAGAAGACATCATGACTGATGCCCTCTCCGCCCGGCCGCAGAGCCATGCGATCCTGACAGCTCCGGTTGCCCCGGTCATTCCCGCCACGCCCGTACCGCCTTCCGGCGGCGCTGCACCGGACGACCCGACCGCAGACGACAGCTACCACTACAAGGATCTCTACAGCCGTCAGGGTACCCCCGAAAAGACACACAAAAAGCGGAGCGACCGCCTCCGGAGCAGCCTTACGGCAGCCGCCCCCGACGGGCAGCCCACCCGCACGGATACCGCCGAAGCCGCAAAGCCTGAGGAAAACCCCTTTGCCTCCGCCTTTTCCGGGACGGATGCCCCCACCCCCGTTCCCGCACCGGATGCTGACTTTCTGATGGACGATGAGATGCCCGGCAGCAAGCAATCGCCCCCCACCGGCAGCCCCATGCGGGAAAACGGTTTTTCCGGCGGCGATCCAGCGCCGGAAGAGGAGCCTGCCCGGGCGCAGGCCGATGATCTGCCCCCCGTTGTTCCGGAGGCAGAACCGCCCGCCCCCGACCTCTTCTTCCCGGCGGGAGACTTTTCGCCCTTCCCGGCGGAACCCCCGCTTTTCGGCACCGCAGGGGATGCGGCGGCTCCCGAACCCTTCTTCCTGCCGACGGATGCACCCGACGGTGAAAGCAGTGGGAATGTGAGTCATTTCGGCAGCAGCTACGATGCCGGCGATATGCCCAATCCCCTCCGGGGCGATCTGCCCCATGAGGCGGTGAGCAGTTTCCGCAACGCAAACCTGCCTCCCGCCGATGCGCCCGTGAATGTCTCCGCTGTTCCGAACATTGACACGGATTTCCTTCCCCCGCCCCAGCCGCCGATTCCGCCGCAGCCCACCACTGCGCCGTTTGTTCCCCCGGCGGAGCAGAAGACCGAAAAACCGCCCATCAAGCCCTTCCGGGTGGTGCTCCTGATCGCCGCCCTCGGCTTGCTGATCTTTGTGTTTGTCGGCGTGGGCAGCCTGATCTCCGGTTATGTGAAGAATACCGAAGAATGGTCCGATTTCTCCAAACGCTTCCGCGCCGCCAACGGCACGCATGTGAACCAGGCCGGTGAAACCGTACAGCTGCGCAGCGACGGCTCCACCTTCCCCCCTGCGGCAGAGCAGAACAACAGCCCTGCCGCCACCCCGCAGCCCGTTGCCGCCGCCGCACAGGCAACCGCGCAGGAAGCGCCCGCCCAGCGCACCCGTCTGAAAACCTATCCCAACAACGAACTGCGCAACCCCATCGATGACAAGGAGCTGAACGACGTACGCAAGGAATACGCCGAAGTGATGGGACGGCTGCAGATCCCCGGCGTACTGGACGAGTGGGTGGTGCAGCGCAACAATAACTTCTACTACCTGACCCACAACTACCGCGGCACGCCCGAGGAGGGCGGCGCAGTCTTCATTGACAGCGCCTGTACGCTGATGACCCCGCCCGAAAACCTGCACCTGCGCGGTGTGGACAGCGTGCCCGGCAAAACCTTCCACCCCCTGCTGCAGTACAAGAGCTCCACCTTCGGTACGGGGGCGACGACAGCCGTCGTAACCACCCTTTACGAAAAGGTGGAATATGAGCTGATATCGGTATTCGAGGCATCGATGGTCACCAACCATCACCTCTACTTCAACTACATCAGCCACCCCACCTTTACCAACGATGCGGAAATGATGGATTACGTGGCTCAGGTACGCCGGCGCAGCCTGTATATGCTCAGCGCCGATGTGCAGCCCGGCGACCGGCTGCTGACCCTGTCCACCGTAAGCACCAATACCAGCACCGATAAGGTGCCTGTCTATCTGGTGCTGATTTTCCGCAACCGCCCCGAAGTCTTCTACTGACCCCCATCTCCGTGCAACATCAACACAGCTTGAAGGAGGCCCCCTGCCAATGAACAATCCCGTCATTTATCCTGCCCAGTGGCTTATGCCCGCCCCCGAGACCAATCTGACCGCCTGGGCATGCGTTGCCTGCGACCAGTACACCTCTCAGCCTGCCTATTGGGAGCAGGCCGATCTGCTGGTGGGCAGCCAGCCCTCCACCCTCCGTTTCATTCTGCCCGAGTGCTACCTGAGCCAGTCCGCCCAGCGGATCCCCCAGATCCAGCAGGCGATGCAGAATGCGGTACAGACCGGCGCGCTGCAGCCCACCCCCTGGCAGGGCTTCATTCTGACGGAGCGCACCACCCAGACCGGCGCACGCCTGGGTCTGGTGGCGGTGATCGACCTGGAATGCTACGATTACCACAAGGGCTCCAAGAGCCTTGTGCGCGCCACCGAGGAGACCATCGAAAGCCGCATCCCGCCCCGTGCCCAGGTGCGTAAGGATGCCATTCTGGAGACCAGCCACGTGCTGATGCTGCTGGACGACCCCATGCACAGCGTGGTGGAGCCCCTGCACGAGAAGCGGGATCAGCTGGAGAAGCTCTACGACTTCCCCCTGATGCTGGGCGGCGGACACCTGACCGGCTATGCGGTAAAGGATCCTGCCGACATTCAGGCGGTATATGCTGCACTGGATCAGCTCCATGCCCGGCTGGATCCCAGCAACCCCCTGCTCTTTGCCGTGGGCGACGGCAACCACAGCCTCGCCACCGCCAAGGCCATCTGGGAAAGCGTCAAGCCCACCCTGACCTACGAGCAGACCGCCAACCACCCCGCCCGCTTCGCTATGGTGGAGGTGGAGAACATCCACGACGATGCACTCATTTTTGAGCCCATCCACCGGGTGCTCTTCGGCTACGACGGCGACGACCTGCTGGACGATATCGCCCGCTTTGCCGCCGAAAAGGGCGCGGCCATCGCTGCCGACGAATATGCCCAGGAGATCACCGTGGTGTTCGAGGGCAAGGAAGTGGAGCTGTCCATCAGCGGTTCCCCCTACACCATGGCGGTGGGTACCCTGCAGGCCTTCCTTGACCAGTGGATGAAGGGGCACCCCGAGACCACGCTGGACTACATCCACGGCGAGGATGCGGTGCAGGAGCTGGTATCGGGCGAGAAGGCTATTGGCTTCCTGCTGCCCGCCCCCGACAAGAGCGACCTGTTCACCACCGTGATCCGGGAGGGCGCAATGCCCCGCAAGAGCTTCTCCATGGGCGAAGCTCACGAGAAGCGGTACTATATGGAGTGCCGCAGCCTGCGGTAACAGGCAGCGGTGCAAACCGCACCCCATCCGTTTTTCCACACCTGCGGCGAAATGCTTTGCCGCAGGTTTTTTGGTACCAAAAAGAGGGAGCCGGTCGTCGGCTCCCTCCCAGACTGTCAAAGAAGTCCCAGAGGTATGGTCGGGCCGCAGCCCTCCGATTGTCAATCCGAAACCAGCGGCGTGCATTGCGGCCCAAAGCCGTCCTGTGGTCGGCTTTGGGCTTCGGCGCTGCGGGAGCGCTATCGCGCTGTCCTCACGTCTCGGTTCACTGCGTTCACCCTTCCGGTGGTTTCGGAACCCTTGCGTAGCAAGGGGTTCCTATCGCCGTTTGCCGCCCGGGGAGCCGTAGGCTCCTAGGCAAACGGTGCAATAGTCGTCAAAAAAGCCGCCGCAGGCGTGTTTTTTGACGAGCTG